>JAIOSI010000200.1 GCA_021107695.1 bacterium | reverse complement strand
CATGCCGTACCCCTACAGACCCGCAAATACCACGACAAAGGATCTATGCCCACCAACCACCGCCGGCTTCCCGACTGGTTCCGCCAGCTTCCCCGTCCACCGAAGGAGCTGGGCAAGGTTCGCCGCACCCTCCGTGAGCTACGCCTGGAGACGGTCTGCGAGGGTGCGCGCTGCCCCAATCGGGCGGAGTGTTACAGCTCCGGCACGGCAACCTTCCTCATCGCCGGAGAGAGCTGCACCCGGGATTGCCGCTTCTGCGCGGTTCCCCACGGAGCTTCGGAGCCTCCCGACCCCACCGAGCCGGAGCGTATCGCCGAGGCTGCCCGTCGCTGGGAGCTGCGCTACGTCGTTGTTACCTCGGTAACGAGGGATGACCTCCCCGACGGTGGAGCGGCTCACTTCGCCGCCGTGGTTCAGGCTCTTCACGCTCTACCCGGTCGCCCAAAGGTCGAGGTACTGGTTCCCGATTTCAAAGGGAACCTCAACGCCGCCGATACCGTTCTTAAAGCGGAGCCAGAGACCTTCGCCCACAATGTGGAAACCGTCCCCGCACTCTATGACACCGTCCGTCCCGCCGCCGACTATCAACGCTCCTTAGAGCTGCTGCGGCATTCCAGCCACAGCGGTGCGCTGACCAAGACCGGCTTGATGTTGGGGCTGGGCGAGACCGAAACTCAACTGAAAGAAACCTATCACCAGCTGACCGAGGTCGGGGTAAGCATCCTCACCCTGGGTCAGTACCTCCAACCCACCCACCGTCAGCTTCCGGTAAAACGCTTCTGGCATCCTCAGGAGTTCGATGAGCAGGCCGACGCTGCCCGCCAGGCGGGAATCTCAATCGTCATCGCCGGACCTCTCGTCCGCAGCTCCTACCTTGCCGAGCGTTACTATCCCAAAGCTGGCTAACCCGAAACCTCTGCGTAACCAAAAGAACCGGACTTTTCGCCTACCGGTCAGACTGCCGTTTCAGCCAGGTCGGACGCGCAAAACGAAGGCTGGTTACGCAAAAACATCCCAGGAGGGTTATGAACATCTCCATCGTCGGACGCCACTGTGATGTGAGCGATGAACTCCGTGCCTATATCGAAGAACGCCTGAGCGTGATCCGTCGCCATTTTGACCGAGTGATTGATGTCGATGTTATCTTGAGCTGTGAGAAGTATCGTAATCGTGCCGAGGTAAACATCCACGCCTCCGGTACCAACATGAGCGGTCACGAAGAGACCAAAGATATGTACACCTCAATCGATCTGGCGGTGGACAAGATAGACCGCCAGGTGCGCCGCTACAAAGAGAAGCTGGTACAGCGGCATCGCAATCAACATAAACAAGCAAAACAACAGCCCGCCGATCTGCCCGTCGTTACCTACGAGCTTCTCGGTCCCGATGTTGGCGTATTTGAAGAGGGCGAGCGCAAGGTCATCCTCACAGAAAAGCACACGGCAAAACCGATGACGGTGGACGAGGCGGTCATGCAGATGGACCTCAACCACACCGACTTCTTCGTCTTCACCAACACCATCACCAACAAGCTCAACGTAGTCTATCGCCGTGCCGACAGCAACGTCGGCTGGATCGCCCACGAATAATTTCCCCTCGCGACCAATGAGCTTGCCTGTGCTAAGTTTATTGCAGCGTACATGCTGCCGTTGGCCGCTTCGTTAGGACCGAGCCGTATCGCGCGTGAGTGATCGGCACAGAACCGGAAATGTAGGGGCGCAGCGTGCTGCGCCCTTGTTTATACGCGTAAAGGGGCAGACACCAATCTCAATGAGAATTGGGCTGCCCCTTCAACACGATATCAGCGTACAGCTTACTTCACTCCATCTGGCTATTTGTCGAGGGCAACGGCGAGTTTGTTCCAGTAGTTAAGATACCAGCCTTCGCTGATTCCCTTTTCATCCTCGGCGGGTACTCCCTCGTGGGTTAAACAAAGCTCAACGCCCTCAGCGACATCTTTCAGAGTGATGATAACGATTGAGGAGTGATCCTTTGACCAGCTTGCCGCATGCCAGCTCTGTTTAATGCGCTGGTCTGGAACCAACTCAAGCTGTTTACCATTCAGGTAGCCTTCGTAGGCAGAAAACGCCTCACCTATCTCGCGGCTAATCTCCGCCCTCGCTCCGGTAAAGGCACTATGCCTCTCTGAGTCCATCAGCGATTCATAGACCAGATGGGCTGTTGATTTGAAAACGATGCTCTGCTCAATGGTAACGGTTTCCAAGGGTTTCCTCCTGAGACAATCGCTGCGGTTGCTACCATATCTGGTGTGCCTGGATGTACTCCACGGTGTGTTCCAGGATAACCGGAATGGGGTCGCCGTTGCGAGTTGCCGGATTCCAGCTGGTATTGCGGTAACAGGAGATAGCATCGCGGTCGGCATCATCGCGCCCGGAGGTTTCCAGTACCCAAATTTCCTTCACGTTGCCATCGTCATCAATGTACAGGGCGATGGTTACCGCGCCCTCCCAGCCGGATTCTTTGAGCGACAGCGGCATCCGGGGATCGTTGCGACCTGCGAGGAGAATTGGTTCGGTGATTATCGTGCCGATTCCGCCCTCGAAGGTGTAGTCGGTCAACTCGATGTTCGGCGGATCTTCCAGCTCTTCGTTTGCCGGAAGCTCCTCTTCTTCGATTTCCTCTTCCTCTACCGGCTCCAGCGCGACAATGATCTGCTCGTCGTTAATAGAGCGGGTTTGCAGGGCGACCAGAGCAGGGGGCGGAGTGTCCTCGCGAGCGATGATGGCATAGATCGGCGTAAGCTCGCGGATCTGCCGCTCCAGAACCAGGGGCTGAACGGAGAAGATTGCCACAAGCTGAAAGAGGAGCAGGTTCACAAGCAGCGAGAGGAGCAGCGGCTGCCGGAGCCGCGCCCAGGTCGTCTTTTGCTTCTTCATCATCCACCTCACTCTCTGCTGTAACACGGTCATTAATCCTGCTCATTAGGTTCGATACATCTCGCTTCGCGACGGTTGCAGTTGGGAGACTACTTCCCTCCCCACACAAAATACACCAGAAGGGGCAGGTCGTCAAGGAGATTATCCGTCGTTAGCACAAAAGGGCGGATATAAAGTTCGCCCTCATCTATACGAAAAGGGGTACGGCATGCCGTGCTCCTACAGACATCGAAAGGTTTTGTAGGGGCGTACCTGTTCTCAATAAGATTGGTGCCCGCCCTTTTGTGGATATGACGAAAGGCAATCACAGGGAAGGCACTCTATATTCAGTGTTGGAGGTATTGAAGATTATTGAGTTATTCACGTGCCTCCTGTAAAATGACGGTGGTTGTTGTTTATCATTTAGGAGAACTCAAGGAGACGATTTTGGATAAGAAGACCGACAAGAAGAAGCTGACTCTGGAGCGGAAGAGCAGCTTTGACTCGATGGATGCCCCCTGGCACAAGGCTTCCTTCGATTTCGCCGAGCGGTATCGCAACTTCCTCGACCTCAACCGCACCGAGCGGGAGTGCGTCGCCGCCTTTGCCAAGATGGCGGTGGAGCATGACTTCGTCGAGTACATCCCCGACGAGACCAAGCTCGGCGCGCCCGGGTACATCTTCATCGGCAAGGGCAAGGCAATCGCCCTCTATCGTCCGGGCAAAAAACCCGCAAAGGAGGGTGTCAACCTCGTCATCGCCCACATCGACAGCCCCCGCCTTGACCTCAAGGTCAATCCGCTGCTGGAGAACGCCGACTTTGCCATGCTCAAGACCCACTACTACGGCGGAATCCGCAAGTACCAGTGGCTCTCCCGACCTCTGGCGATTCACGGGGTAATCATCCTTGCCGACGGCACCGAGCTGAATCTGCGTATCGGCAGCGATCCAGCTGATCCGGTATTCATCATCAGCGACCTGGAGCCGCACCTCTCGCACAAAGCCCAGAACGGCAAGAAGGTAAACGAGTTCTACCCCGGAGAAAAGCTGAACCTGATCGCCGGAATCATCCCCGACGAGGATGAAGACGCCAAGGAGCGGGTCAAGCTCGCCGTGCTGGCTTACCTCAACGAGAAGTACGGGATGACCGAGGAGGACTTCGTCAGTGCGGAGCTGGAGGTTGTTCCCGCCGAGAAGAGCCGCGACGTGGGATTCGACCGGGCGATCCTCGGTGGCTATGGTCACGACGACCGGGTCTGCTCCTTCATGGGTGTTCGCGCCCTGCTGGAGGCAGGCACACCGGAGAAGGGCGCACTTGCCATAGCCGTGGACAAAGAGGAGATCGGCAGTGCCGGAGCCAGCGGAGCCGATTCGGTCTTTGTGATGAACGTCCTCGCCGAGATTCTGGCTCTGGAGGGCAATGCCGCCGACATCGCCGTGCGTCGAGCCGCCGAGCGCACCAACGTCATCTCCGCCGATGTTGCCGCCGGACTCCACCCTGATTGGCAGGAGGTTCAGGAGAAGAACAACGCCGCCAAGCTGGGTCACGGCATTACCCTGACAAAATACACCGGGGCGCGGGGCAAGGGCGGAGCCAACGATGCCAACGCCGAGTTCATGTTCCGGCTGCGCAAGCTCTGGAACGAGGCTGGCATTCCCTGGCAGACCGGAATGCTCGGCAAGGTGGACGAGGGCGGTGGCGGAACCGTTGCCAAGTTCCTCGCCTACCACGGGATGAACGTGGTCGATTCCGGTCCACCGCTGCTGGGGATGCACGCCCCGATGGAGCTGGTCGCCAAGTCCGATATCTACGCCGGCTACCTCGCCTACAAAGCGGTTTTTGAGAAACTGCTGTAAGAAGCGCGGTGCACTTCACCACAGAACCGGGCTTCGCCCGGAAACCTCGTGTTTGTTCAGAGTACGCTGGTAGGGGCGGAACGATTATCAATGAAGTTGGTGTCCGCCCTAAGATATACGAGGTGTTCTCCTTCCCCCCATTGGCGGAAGGAGATAACATTTGCGAGGTCTTGACGTTTAGACAAGGGGTTTCAACCCCTTGCTGACAATTGCGATTACTCCAATCCCACGGCGGGGATTTTTACCGATGAGGCAATCCCCGCCCTACATTCGTCATCGCTAAATGAACGCCAACTCCAGCTTTGAGCTCGCGGGCCGACCTAAAGGTCGGCCCCTACGTAACACCCTGAGGATGTCCAGAGTACGCTGGTAGGGGCGGACCTGTGTGTCCGCCCTTGTTAACTTCAAGCTGGTCTTCCATTTTACCCGCCGAGACGGTATCATTACCGTCTCTGAACTTGTGTCGAAGGTAGGTCGATGCTCCAGCGGTTCCAAATCATCACGGTTGTGTTGCTGCTCCTCGGTGGAGTCGCCCTTGCTCAGGATGTCCCGGAGGACGGGGCGGTGCCGGAGACTCCCGCTGAGGAGACCTCCACCGTTGAGCCGGGGCTTGCCTATGGAGAGAACCTCATCGACGCGGGGCGTTACGACGAGGCGGTGAGTTTCTTCAGCCGTGAGCTATCGTCGGCAGCCGGGTTGAGTGCCGACTTCATCCGCTTGCGCCTTGCCGTGGCAAAGCACCTTGCCGGACTGCACAAACAGGCGTACGAAGAGCTGAAGATCGTCGTCAACAATCACACCGCCGATCCGGGAACCGTCCGTGCCGCTGTCTTCCGTGCCATCAGCGAGATGATCATCAACGAGCGCGCCCTGCGGCGGTACGAGCCGCCAAAGATGCCCACGCCGGATCCGGAGTCCGACGAGCCGCTGCGGCATCCTCGCGATAATTTCCACTTTACCAAGCTCAGCGAGGTTCCCGACCTCCGTCGCACCACTCGCTCCGGCGACAGCTCCAGCCTCGATGTCGAGGAGCTGCCCGAAGACGACTTCGATAGTCTGACCCCGGAGGAGCTGCTTCTGCTGACCCCCACCGAGCGGGAAGAGTACGAAGCCGCTCTGAAAGCCTGGACAGAAGAGCAGGAGAAGCTGGCGCGGCGTGCCGAACGGGCTAACGAAAGGCGCAGCTTTGCCGAGTTCGACCTTTACTACGCTACCTACTACCTCGCCCTGCTCCGGGAGCTTGACCCCACCGCCGCCGAGGAGCTGAAGCAGCGGGTCATCGACGAGGTCATCAACGTCGAGCTGGAGGTTGTCGCCTGGTTTCTTAACTACTCCATGCCCCTGGCAGATTTCGATCAGGCGGTAACCGACGCCGTTGGCAGCGCGCCGTACTGGGGTAAGCGGCTTCTGACCCGGGAGTGCGCCCGGATGATCGGCGAACGCTTCAACCTCTACCTCTTCTCCCGCTTCTGTGGGAGGGGCATCGGCTATCACGATGTCATCCGTTACTGCAACGGGCGGGTGCGGCTGTCGACGGCGAGTCTGGTTACGGTGAAGCAGTACGACGAGGGCGGCATTGGCAATCCCGGTTACCGCGCCTATGCGGCGATGAATGGCAGCATGGTGCTGACCCTGGGCGAGGTCATGCGCTACCTGGGGCATCATCCCGACAGCTGGCGGATACCTTACCTGCGGGACTTCGGCGCGCCGGAGGAGGGCGAGGGCGGCTTCCTCGCCGGGGAGAGCGAGTTCACCGTGGGGTATGAAAAGCTGGAGGGTGAGGGAGAAACCTCGCCGGAGGAATAGAAGTAGTCTGCGATCAGGCAATAAGCACCGGGATCTCCGGTGCTTATTCTTTATTCCGCTTTGTGAGCAGCTACTATCAGACTGACTGGACAGAAAATTAGAAAAAGTATTGACATAGCGTTGGGATAGGTATAACGTAACCCGCGCGGGGGACTATCTGTGTCCCCATAAGTCATAACTTTTTTTCTTCAAGGGGGAAAGATGAAGAAAATCACACTTATCGTACTCTGCCTTTCGCTGGCAGCATTCGCAATGGTAAAAACGGGAGGTCCGGGATATAATGCCTCCGCAGCCTCAAAAGGTACCTATACCGTGCTGGAAAGTTACGCCGTTGGCCTCAGTACCTCCTACGGTTTGGCTATTCAGGATAGTGCCTCCGAGAGTATCTGGATATCCAACTGGGGAACCAGCACCAACAGTGAGTTCAGTATGGCGAGCGGTTCTGCCACTGGTACCACCTGGTCTATCACGAACGGTATCGATGCCGATGACCAGGCGTTCTGTGAGTACGGAAGTGGAAATCAGTTTTTCTTTGGCGACTGGACCTTCTCCAACATTGGTGTTTTTGACGACAGTGGAAGCTATGTCAAAGGCATCGCTGGTCCTGGTTGGGGTCAGGTTTGTGGTGTAGCTGCTGGTCACGATATGCTTTACGCCTCCGATTTCTTTGATGATGAAATCGCCTGGGGTACCTATACTGGCACCGAAAGTAGTGTAAGCTGGACCACCGCAGCCTTTAACACCGTCTCTGGTTTGGCTGTTTATGGCGACTACCTCTTTGCTTGTACCCAGAACGCTGGGGAAGACAACATCTTCATCTTCGATATTAACTCAGACGGCAGT
>JAIOSI010000119.1 GCA_021107695.1 bacterium | reverse complement strand
TTGCAGCGACCCGCAGCCTGAATCAGGCTATCCAGCGGAGCGAGATCGCGATAGACCACGTCGAAGCCCAGCTCTACCTCAGCCTCGATAAGCGGGGTGCTGACGCAGATCAACGGCTCCTTGTTCTCTTTGATTTCCCTGATTCTTGACAGACGGTGCCTGGGGACAACCTCGCTGGAGAGAAAGTAGAGCGCGCAATCCGCCTCGTACTTTTTTATCTCTCGGTAGAGTGCCTGCGCGCAGTCAATGGTGTTGACGATAGCCAGAATCCGCCTGCCGGAATGATTGTTGACAATGACCTCTGCCAGCTCAACCGGGGTGAGGTCGGTGGCGGAGTCCTTTGTAATTCGATAGCGGTTGAGCTGGCTGAAATACTCTTCGCTCTTTGGCACCAACTCCCTTGCCCTGTTCTTCCGGGTGAAGATCGCTGGCTGGGTGGCGGACATCAGTATCCAGTGGGTACCGATGGTTTCGGAGAGGGAGCTCATCATCTCGCGGAGTATCAACCAGTAGCGTGCTGGCAGGTTCTGTGCCTCGTCGAGAATCACCATGAGACCGTTGCGAAGTACGCAAAACCCCGCTGATATGGTTGGCTGTGATTTTGTAGGGACACGGCATGCCTGCCCCGGCGACATCAAAACCAGCCTCTCACCCTGCCCGTGGAACGAATCCCCCCTCCCCAGGGGGGCGAGGAAATTAAGGAAGCAAGCAACGTGAGGCAACTTAAAGCTGCACATAGAGCTGACCTTCGGTCAGATGATCGTTGTCAAAATCCAACAGCACTGCTTCTTCACGGCGGGGACTAAAGTCCCCGCCCTACATTGTCGCCCTCTCCAAATTAACGGAGCGACCAACGTGAGCATATACGCGGGAACATGCGTAATCCGGCTGATTTGATCAGCCGCGAAGGTGTGATGCAACACGCCGCGTTGCTTGTTATACTCGCCGGACGATGCCTACTCCCTCCCAGTCAGATTCCCCACGCCGCAGGGTGCTTATCGGTCAGCTGCTCTTCGTGCTGCTGTTGCTGCTGCTGGCTCTGCGGATGATCGAGTTGCAGGTAACCAACGCTAGTGAGCTTGCCGCCGCCAGTGAGGAGAACCGCTTCCGCCGGGTTCGGCTGATTCCGCCACGGGGTGAAATCTTCGACCGCCACGGGCAGCCCCTCGTCGTCAACGAGCCGGTTTTCGACATCGGGCTGTTGAACTCGCCCTCGTCTCCACCGGTGGGCGAGGAGCTAGCCCGCCTGTCCGCCCTGCTGGGGCTGGGCGAAGAGGAGTTACTGGCACGCTTTGAAAGCGGGCGCAGCTATCCCTATGAACCGGCGATTTTGATTCAGCGGGCAAGCGATGAGCTGCTGACCACGGTGGCAGAGAGCGGTTTTCCGAAGCTGGTGATTCTCCCCCGTCCGGAGCGGCGTTACCTCACCGGGTCGGTCCTCGCCCACGCCTTTGGCTATCTGGACGAGGTGCGTGGTGAGGAGCTTTCTGCTCGCTATCGGCTGGGCGATTTAATCGGACGAAAGGGACTGGAGGCATTCTATGAGGAAACCCTGGCGGGCATCCCCGGCATAAAGCTGGTGGAAGTCGATGCGGGCGAGCGGCGCGGTGGACTGACCGAAGAGCAGCTTGAGCCGACTCCGGGTAATCATCTGGTGTTGGGGATTGACCTGCCACTCCAGCGGCGTGCCGAAGAGATCCTCGCCGGACGGCGAGGCTCCATCGCGGTAATGAACATCCAGACCGGTGAACTCTACGCCCTGGCTACCAGTCCTACTTACTATCCGAATCGGCTGGGCGATTCCGCCTACTGGGGCGAGCTGGTTACCGACCCGGCAAAACCGCTGCTGGCGCGAGTTTATCAATCCACCTACCCCCCCGGCTCGGTTTTCAAGCTGGTGGATGCCACGGCGGGGCTGCTGACCGGTAAGGTAACCCCCGATGGGAGGATGGATCAATCCTGCGGCGGAACCTTCGTTTACGGCGATACCGCCTTCCACTGCTGGGGGCATATCGGTCACGGGCATCTGTCGCTCACCGAGGCGATCGGCTGGAGCTGCAACGTTTACTTTTACCAGCTCGGTCTGCGGCTGGGGATCGAGGGCATTCGGGAGTACGGCGAGTTCTACGGTCTCAACGAAACGACAGGTATAGACCTGCCCCACGAGCGAGCCGGGGAGCTGCCCTCCATCGAGAAACTGGAAGAACGCTGGGGACAAAACTGGCCTCGCGGGCAGATCTGCAACAACGCCATCGGGCAGGGCAGCGTACTGGTCAGCCCACTGGAGATGCTCTCGATGTACGCCGCCATCGCCAACGGTGGGACACTGCTCTCGCCCCGGCTGGTCAGCCGCGTCATGGATCCCGATGGTCGGCTGCTGGAGGAACCTGAACCGGTGGTGCGACGGGAGCTTGACCTGCCGGGCTGGGTTCGTGAGACCCTGATAACGGGATTGCGCAACGTGCTGCGTCGCTTCGGGGCGAATCCCTATGACCTCTGTGGCAAGACCGGAACCTCGGAGAACCCCCACGGTGAGCCACACGCCTGGTTCTGCGCCTTCGCCCCCTCTACCGAGCCGGAGGTAGCCATTGTGATAATGATCGAGAACGGTGGCTTCGGCGAGAGCTACATCAAGTACGCCAAGGAGCTGGTCGGCTATGTGCTGGATAACGAGCTGACCCGGCGAGGTGCGGTATCGTATCTGGATGATTGGAGATAGGTTACAGTTCCATCAAGAATACTGTAGGGGCCGACCTTTAGGTCGACCCGGCAACGCAGTGCGTTGCATCACGCTTCACGTAGACATTGATTAACATGACAACGGTCATTCCCGCGTTCGGTTGCGAATATCAGAATTAAAAAAGGGACACGGCATGCCGTGTCCCTACAACAACCACAGATTCACATCTTCGTTACGCCTGGAGCCTCTTCAGCACCTCGGCGTAGAACTCCTCTACCCGCCCCATGTCGCGGCGGAAGCGATCCTTGTCCATCTTCTCGTCGGTCTTGGCATCCCAGAAGCGACAGGAGTCCGGGCTGAGTTCATCACCCAGCAGGATCTTGCCGTCCTTGTCATAACCGAACTCCAGCTTGAAGTCGATCAGCTTGATGCCGCGCTCCAGCAGGTACGGGCGGACGATCTCGTTGACCTTCAGCGTCATATCGCCGATGGTCTTCAGGTCGGCGTCGGAGATGTCCATCAGGTTGTGGATGTGGTACTCGTTGACCATGGGATCGTCGAGGTCGTCGTCTTTATAGAAGAACTCCAGGGTCGGGTGTTTCAGCACTGTGCCTTCGGGGATTCCCAGACGGCG
Source organism: bacterium (assembly GCA_021107695.1). GTDB lineage: Bacteria > RBG-13-66-14 > RBG-13-66-14 > RBG-13-66-14 > RBG-13-66-14 > JAIOSI01. The sequence continues at coordinate 5,239 of JAIOSI010000119.1, read as the reverse complement.
GGAGATCGATCCGGCGGCGACGTTGCGCACGACTACCTCCAGGGGGATCATGTTGAGGAAATGCACGATCATCTCGCGCTCGGCGGGACGGGAGATGAACTGGGTCGGCACGCCCTTCTCCTCTAACAGCTTGAAGAGGATCTCGGTGATGGCGTTGTTGTAGTAGCCCTTGCCTTCGATGGTACCTTTCTTTTTGCCGTTGAAGGCGGTGGCGTCGTCTTTGTAATAGAGCAGCACCTGGTTGGGGTCGTCGGTATAGAAGGCGACCTTCGCTTTGCCCTCGTGGAGAATCTTCTGGTTAGTTGGTTCGGACATGGCTTTACCTCGTTGTTGGTGTGTTTGTTTTGAAAAGGTTAGTCGTCCAGTTTTGTTTGATTGATGCCTTTTTCTCTGGGTGCTGTTTTGGTGTGGTCAATCCAGCCGGACTCAGGATATTCTACTCGCACTGTATCTTCCATCAAATCCTTTAACCAAACTACCTGCATGATTGGATAATCTCGTGTTCCGAGTTTGACAAAGCCCTTCGCACTAGCATGTTCAAGCATCTTCTTGGTTGGCTTGACTGCGCTGATTAAGATACCCTGATCGGCTTCTTCACGAGAAACAACCTCGCTCAGATTGCGAATATCCTTAACTCCGGTCTGTCCTCCCTTGACCTCGATAATCGCAGTACCTTGTTCAATTTTCTGTTTACCGTTGCCAGTCTCCAGGTAGTTATAGCGCAGATAGCCGTCAATACCTGTATCGGCTCCTTTACGTCCGCCTTTGTAGGGCTGAGCGTTAATGAGACCAATTACCCATAACTCAAACTGGTGTTTATCCTGTCTAGCAAGCTCCATTGCTCCGGCATAACTGGTTGGCAAACCGTGAGTTTCTATCGGTAGCTCACCAAAGGCATCTGCGAGACGTTTCTTGACAAGTGTGATAGCCAGGTGGGTAATATCTATCCCAATCCAGTTACGTTTGAGAGCTTCCGATGCGTGAATACTTGTCCCACAGCCACAGAATGGGTCAAGGACCACATCCCCCTCTTCACTACTAGCCTTGATAATACGTTCCAGGAGAGTCTGTGGTTTTTGAGTGGGATATCCAAGACGTTCGGGGGAGTTGGCGTTTATTACATTAATCAACCACCAGTCTTCAGGTATTTTTCCCTTCGGGTGGGGTTTATAGACTTTGTCGGTTCCCTTGTGACTTCCCCACATAGAGTCATCTTTTCGATCAATACCTTCAGCTTGGTATGGAATCCGAATCTCAGCATCGTAGAAACGGTAATTCTTAGACTTTGAGAATCGAAGGATTACGTCATGGCGACGACCGAAATCTTTGCGTGGTGTTCCCCCGCCCCGATATGCCCAAATAATTTCATTCCGAAAATTCTTTTTACCAAATATTGCATCCATCACCAATTTTAGATAATGACTCGCTGTGGGATCGCAATGCAGATAGACACTGGCTGTATCTTTCATTACCCGGCGAACCTCTAGCAAACGATTTGCCATGTGAACCAAATATGCCAACATATCGTTAGTATTGAGGAAGCGACGTAGAGCTTCTATCAGATTGGCAAGGTCACTGGACTGAACGTTTCGCCTGACCAACTCGTACTCACGTTCTGCGTCCAGATTCCAGTGCCAGGTATCGTCGAAGGCTTTAATTTGTGAGCCTTCCCCAAATTCTGTTGGTGGTTTGAAGAGAACATTGTAAGTGGCTTTGGAGTTAAAAGGTGGATCAAGATAGACCAAATCCGCCGATTCATCTGGGATATGGTCCCGCATAGCAGAGAGGCAGTCTCCGTAAAATAACTTACGACTTCTGTTACTCATAAACTTCCCTTTCTGAGGACTATTTGCGTAGTCTCTCTACTTCAGCCCGACCCTCTTAAATGTCTCCTCGATGTGGCGGGGCTTGGGGTCGAAGCAGCGGGCGATTGTCTCGCCGTCCAGCTTGCCGGTGATGTCGCCATCGCCGTCGATTGCCTCGCGGAAGTCAACCTCGCCAGCCCAGGCGGCGAGGGAGTGCTTCTGAATCAGCTCGTAGGCAGCCTTGCGCTCCATTCCGGCGGAGATCAGCTCTACCAGCAGAACCGACGAGGCGAGGAGCCCCTTCGTCAGGTTCAGGTTCCGGGTCATCTGCTCTTCGTTGACGACCAGCCCCTCGATGACGAAGCTCATCTTGCGCAGCATGTAGATGACGAGGTGGAAGGAGTCGGGGATGATCACCCGCTCCACGGAGGAGTGGCTGATGTCTCGCTCGTGCCAGAGGGCGATGTTCTCGACAGCGGTGTGGGCGTTCGCCCGCAGCAGTCGCGCCATGCCGGTAACCCGCTCGCAGATGATCGGGTTCTTCTTGTGCGGCATCGCGCTGGAGCCTTTCTGACCTTTGGTGAACGGCTCCATTGCCTCGGCAACCTCGGTACGCTGGAGGTGGCGGACTTCGATGGCGAGGCGTTCCAACGTGGCTCCGAGAAGGGCGAGAGCAGCGAGGTAGGCGGCGTGGCGGTCGCGCTGTAGAATCTGCGTACTGACCGCTGCCGGAGCCAGTCCCAGCTTCTCGCAGGCGAGTTCCTCTACCTTTGGATTGAGGTTGGTATAGACACCCACCGCGCCGGAGAGCTGCCCCACCCGCAGGTCTTTGACGGCGAACTCCAGCCGGGAGTAGTCTCTTTGAAACTGGGCGAGGAATCCGGCAAGCTTCAGCCCGAAGCTGGTCGCCTCGGCGTGGATACCGTGGCTGCGCCCCACGGTGAGGGTCTCGGCGTACCGCTTCGCCTGAGTACCGAGATGGTCGGAGAGCGTCTTCAGCTCTGCCATGACAGAGTCGTGGGCGCGGAGCATCTGCAAAGCCAGCCCGGTGTCGAGGACATCGGAAGAGGTCATCCCCAGGTGGAGGTAACGGGCTTCGGGTCCGACAATCTCCGCCAGATGCTCTAAGAAGGCGATGACATCGTGGCGGGTGCGCCGTTCGATCTCGTCGATTCGCTCTGGGTTCAGCGGGGTGGCGGTGGTCTTCTCTTTGCAGAGTACGATTGCCCCAGCGGGGATTTCACCAAGCTCTGCCATCGCCTCGCCAGCGGCAAGCTCGACCTCCAGCCATGCCTCGTACTTGCCCTTGTTGCTGAATATGTCGCGGATTTCCGGGATTTCGTAGCCTTCAATCATCGCCTCTGCTCCGTCATGTAAGTTGCGTCTCCAAGAGGTGTAATCCTACCACAGCCCGCCTCAATTGATTGCGTCAATTTTCTTTGTCCTGAGGGCGTTGCCTGTCCGACCACCAGTCTCTCAACCGTTGGGCAATCTCGCCCTCTGCGCCATGCTCGGTAGGCTTATAGAGCGTTGGAGTATCTTCTGCCAGGTAGGTCTGTTGGACGAAGCCACCGGGGTGATTGTGCGGATATTCGTAGCCAACACCGCGCCCCAGCTCCTTTGCCCCCCGATAGCCGCTTCCCCGGAGATGCCCAGGAACCGGGAAGGTCGGAGAGTTCTTTACCAACTCCTGCGCCGCCCAGAGGGCTTTTCCTACGGCGTTGGACTTCGGAGCGCAGGCGATGTAAATCGCTGCCTGTGCCAGGTTGAAGGAAGCTTCGGGCAGACCGATCAGCTCCACCGCCTGAGCCGCTGCCACCGCCACCTGCATCGCCTGAGGGTCGGCATTGCCCACATCCTCCGAGGCGCAGATGACAATCCGCCGGGCGAGAAATCTAGGGTCTTCACCACCCTCTATCATCAAGGTCAGCCAGTAGATCGTCGCGTCGGGGTCGCCGCCGCGCATACTCTTGATGAAGGCGGAGACGCGGTCGTAGTGGTAATCGGCGGCGCGGTCGTGGAGCGGACTTTGTTTGGGCAGGACGGTCTCGGCGACCGTCTCGTCCAGCAGCAAGACCCCATCTGGATCAGTACCAGCAACATCAATCGCCAGCTCCAGTGAGGTCAACGCCCGACGGGCATCGCCACCACAGAACCCGGCAAGGTGCTTCAGGAAACCAGCGGTAACGGTGATACTCTGCTCGCCCAGTCCCCGTTCCGGGTCTTCGATTGCCCGGCGGAGCAGCTGTTCAATCGCCGTACTTTCAAGGGGCTGCAGCTCCAGCACCAGTGAACGAGAGAGCAAGGCTCCGATAACGCTGGTGTAGGGATTGTGAACCGTTGCCCCGATAAAGGTTACGACTCCTGCCTCCACAGCGGGGAGCAAAGCATCCTGCTGGGCGCGATTGAAGCGGTGGATCTCATCGATGAAGAGAACGACGGGTTTTGGCAGGCGGGCCTGTCGGGCGCGCTTCGCCTCGGCTACCACCTTGCGAACGTCGGCAACCCCGGCGGTTACAGCATTTAGGCGAGCTACCCGTCCGCCGATCTGTCCCGCTGCCGCCAGAGCGATGGTGGTCTTACCGCACCCCGGCGGACCGTAGAGGATCAGGCTGGGCAGTCGTCCCCGTTCAATCGTCCGACTCAGGGGAGTCCCGGCACCAACGATTCCCTCCTGCCCCACAACCTCGTCAAGGGTGCGCGGGCGCATCCGGTATGCCAGCGGGGAGGTCATTGCGGGCAGGCTGTCAAAAAGCTCTGGCATAAGGGTTCCTGAGGACATGGCTTTGGGTTGGGCATCCTAATGTAGGGCGGGGATTTTAATCCCCGCCGAGAGATGAGCGACGCTCATCTTCTGAGAAAACATGTTTTCGCAACGGTCTCAACTACGTTGACTAAGGTTTCAAAGAACCTAAAACGGGCGGCGATAGTACATTCCTGGCAGCTGCTCTGCCAGCCCCTTCATCTCCAGGGTCAGCAGATGCTGCATCAGGATGCCGGGGGAGTAATCGAGAACCCGCGTCAGCTCGTCGAGATGCCGTGGCGTGGCACTGATCTGCTCCAACAGAGCCGCCTCGTCGTCGGTCAGGTCTGGCTCTTCGCGGGCGATGACCTTCTCGGCAAAGAGCCGTGGTTCGGCGGCTTCTCCGATGGCGGCAAGGATGTCTTCGACTCCCTCGACGAAGACTGCTCCATCCTTCAGCAGAGCGTGGGAGCCTCGGTTGCCCTCACCAATGGCATTCCCCGGACACGCCATGACCTCTCGCCCCAGCTCCGCCGCGAAGCGAGCGGTAATCAACGCCCCTGAGCGTTCCGGAGCCTCGATAACAACGGTTGCCAGGGACAAAGCCGCGATGAGGCGGTTCCGTCGGGGAAAGTTTCCCATCGTGGGTTTGGTACCCAGAGGAAACTCGGAGATCAGCGCGCCGTTGGCG
>JAIOSI010000175.1 GCA_021107695.1 bacterium | reverse complement strand
GGGCTTCAGCTATCAGGATTGGGAGGGCAAGAACTTTGACTACCTGATTGATATCGTCGACGCTGGTATCAAAGAGGTGTTACTTCAGGCGAAGGCAGCCACCAACGCTGAGACCCGTTACAAGCTGACCGACTTTGCCAACGTGCTTTCATACAACATCTCCGCTGACCTCGCCACCTGCTGGCCCGGCGATGAAGCCCCCCGGGAGCAGCGGCATCTGGAGTATGGTTTAATGGCTGCGGAGTATTGCATCGCCTGGCGCGAGGAGCTGAACAAAGGTCCTGGACCATTTAGCATGGCTTGGTGGGCGGTGGGAATGCACAGCCTATCTTTGGGAAACTTCGCCGAGGCTCAGGACGGCTTCGAGAAGTCCCTAGACTACGCCATCGAAATGGCAAAAGCTGGGGGCAACTCTGTAGAAGTCGCCCCCGGTGTTCACTACTCTATTCCCCTCGCTCAGGGGTATCTCGGCTTGGCACTGCTTGCCGCCGGAGACGAAGCCGGGCAGACGCTCTACGACGAGGCTATCGCCGCCCTTCAGGGTACTGTGGATGGCTTCCCGGCGCAGAAGGGCGATGCCGCCTTCTGTCTTGACCAGTTGAAGTGTGTCGAGGACAACCTGAAGTAAGGTTCTTGCTATTGATTCGTGGCTTTGCTTTTGCTGTTGCAGGGGCCGACCTGAAGGTCGGCCCGCAGGATATGGGTCAAGGCTTTACTTCGGTGAGACCTCAGAAAACTAAAGAATACCGAAGTAGATACCAAGTCCAACGTAAGGGCTGCCGGTAAACTCTTTTTCCTTATGGATGAAGAAGCTGTATCCAGCTTCTATACCAAGTCCGGTGAAGGTATCGAACTCCCACATTAGCTCCAGGTGAGTGTCAATGCAGAAGAAGCTGGACTGGTAAATCTCCGCCTGATACTCTCGGCTGCCGTTGCTTTGGTGAAGATTCTCGAACTCGTACTGTCCGGTACCGACCAGAATCGGCATGGAGAGGATAAACTGCTCAGAAAGCGGGATGTAGGGTTCGACGGTTAGTCCGCAAAAGTAGAAAAACTGAGAGATGTCGGGGTTTTCTTCTGCACCTATTGCCCAATCAGATGCTGCAAAACCGCCGCCAAGCCTTAGCCACGAGTTTAGGTCGAGCGAGGCGAAAACAGCCTGAGCAAGAAAGTTACCGCCGAAGCTCTCGTCAACATCGCCGTTGTCGTAGGAATAGTAGCGCAGGTAAAAGTTCTGAGCACTAAAGCATTCGGCCCTTGCCTCTACAATACCAGCGAATAGAAGCAGCACGAGGAACAGGGTGAGGTAACGCATTCCAGACTCCTTGAGAGGATTGTTAAGCATACCGGAGCATGTTTTCAAAGTTAACACAATCCGACTACCATGACAACCATCAGAAGCTGGATGACTAAAATATCTTAAGGTATTTGATACTATGAGACGAGATTCGAGAGAGGGTTACGATGCTCAATAGTCGTTTTACCCAACCACTAACCGACCGTCTGGAGACCGCCCGGAGTCAGGGAACCTACAAGCACGAACGGCTGCTCACTGGTCCGCAGGGTTCCTCCGTGTCGGTTCGGGAATCCGACGCGGTCATCAACCTCTGCGCCAACAACTATCTGGGGTTGTCCAACGCCCCACGCCTTGTCAAAGCAGCGAAGCGGACCCTGGACTCCCACGGCTTTGGGATGTCCTCGGTGCGCTTCATCTGCGGAACCCAGGAGATCCACCGCGAGCTGGAGCGGCGTATCGCCGCCTTCCTAGGCAAGGACGATGCGATTCTCTATTCCTCCTGCTTCGATGCCAACGGCGGCCTCTTCGAGGTGATTCTCGGTAACGACGATGCCATCATCTCCGACCAGCTCAACCACGCCTCGATCATCGACGGTATTCGGCTCTGCAAGGCAAAGCGTTTCCGCTATGCCCATCTGGACATGGCAGACCTTGAGGAGGCACTGGTTCACTCCCGCAAGTGCCAGCGGAAGGCGATTGTTACCGACGGCGTTTTCTCGATGGACGGTGAGGTGGCTCCACTGCCGGAGATCTGCGACCTGGCGGAGGCGCACTCCGCCCTGGTGATTGTGGATGACTCCCATTCCACTGGATTCTTCGGTCCCGGTGGACGAGGAACCGCCGCCTTCCACGATGTAGAGAAGCGGGTGGATGTCATCACCTCGACCTTTGGCAAGGCACTGGGCGGAGCCTCCGGCGGCTTCACTGCTGGACCTCAGGCGATAATTGACTCTCTGCGCCAGTTCTCCCGACCGTACCTCTTCTCCAACTCCCTCGCTCCGGCGATTGTCGGCACTACTCTGGCGGTTCTCGACCTGCTGGAAGGCTCCGGCGAGCTGCGCCAACGCCTCGACGACAACCAGAAACGCTTCCGGAGGGAGCTGACCGCTCTCGGTTTTAACCTTGTTCCCGGCGACCACCCCATCGTACCGATCATGCTCTACAACGCCCGGTTGGCAGAGGATATCGCCAATGACCTCCTTACCGAGCAGGTCTATGTCATCGCCTTCAGCTATCCGGTGGTTCCCCACGGCGAGGCGCGCATCCGGGTGCAGCTCTCGGCGGCGCACTCCGATGAGCAGCTCGACCGGGCAATCGCCGCCTTCGAGAAGGTCGGAGGTCAGCATGGCATCCTCGGGCTGGGACGCGAAGAGATTATGGAACGGTTCGCAGTCTAAAGAGCTGGACACAGACTCGCGGTTGGCAGGTAAAGACAAGTTACGCGCTCCCGCTGGTTGCTGCCTTTCTCCCTTCCGTAGAGAAGGGGATAACATCTGCGAGGTTTTGACGTTGCAGGGGCGGATCGACTCTCATTGAGGTTGGTGTCCGCCCTTTGTAGTGCCAGATTAAGACCCCTGCGTTGCCAAGACGGGCTGTTCTTTGCTATAGTGAACTCGTCACTGTTCCCTCGGAGTCGTCGTGAAAATTATGCCAATCCGCCACAGTCTGAGCTTAATCCTCCTCGGCAGCTTTATCTTTGCCACCGCCGCCCTGGCGATGCCGGGAATGCCACCGTCGGTTTATGAAGCTCTGGATCTGCCCGCTCCGGCGAGCTTCACCGAGCCGTCGCGCCCCGAAGGCGTGGACATCCCGGTACCGCCATCGCCGACGGCAAGCGTTACCGTGCGCCCCCTGGTCATCTTTGTGGACTTTGACGACAAGCCCGCCGATAGTGTCCTCCACTCACCGGAGGACTACGGACGGCTGCCCTTCCGGCAGAATCAGGAGCCGGGGTGCTTCGTTGACTACTGGAACGAGGTCTCCGGCGGGCATGTGCGGGTGATTGCCAGCGAAGACGAGGATGTTGACTCTACCTGGCTGCGCCTCTCCGGCTTTGACGATGCCAGCGGCGACCCGCTGAACTACGCCTTCTACGCCGACGATAACTACGGCTACGGCGCGTATCCCCGGAACTCCCAGGGGATGGTTAACGGTCTTTTGCCCCTGGTGGATTCGCGGATCAACTTCGCCGCCTACGATAACGACGGTCCCGACGGTATTCCCCGCTCCGCCGACCCAGAACACTCCGACGACGACGGCTATGTGGACGCACTGTTCATCGTCCACGCTGGCTGGGGTGGGGAGCAGAGCTACGACCCCGCCGACCTCTGGAGCTGCAAGTGGGACCTGACCAGTGCTGGTGGCCCCGGAGATTACTCCACCGACGACGGAGTGAAGATTAACGATTTCATGCTGGTTCCCGAAGAGCTTTACGACGACGAAAACGATGGCGACGAGCTGCTGATCACCATCGGAACCTTCTGTCATAACTTTGGTTACATACTCGGTTTACCTGCTCTCTACGATACCACCCCGGAGCGTTGGTCAGCGGACTCTTACGGCATCGGACGCTGGGGACTGATGGGCTACGGAGCCTGGACAGGCATCGTCGTGCCGCCGGATCGCTTTGCCTTGCCCGGTAACTGTCCCGTCCACCCCTGCGCCTGGAGCAAGCACTACCTCGACTGGGTGGAGATCAGCCACGCTACCCAGGGGCGGGAACAGCCCCACGTCATCTACCGCGCCGAGAGCGCCGCTCCCGCAGGAGCCACCCGCTTTTTGAAGATAACCATCGCTGGGCCGGAGGAGTATTTCCTGCTGGAAAACCGCCAGCTGGAGGGCTTCGACCGGGGGCTTTCCTTCCTCGAAAGCGTGGATGATCAGGAAGAGGGCGACCACTCCGGGCTGCTGATCTGGCATGTTGACGAAAACCTGATTGCCGCGAACCTCGCCACGGGAACGGTGAACTCCGACCGCCTGCACAAGGGTGTTGACCTGGAAGAAGCCGACGGACTGAGCGACCTCGACTACAAGGCGAACCTCGGCGACGACGGCGACCCCTTCCCCGGCTATACTGACAACCGCACCTTCGGGCCGACTACCACGCCAAACTCCCTGCCCTACGACTCAAGCGGCTCCACCTGCTACATCGAGCGTGTCTCTGACTCCGCCAATCCGATGACCCTCTACGTTACCAGCATCCGAAACCCGCTCAACGAGGGAACCATCGTCGGCCCCAATCCCTTCTATCCCGACGAAAACGACCATCTGACCTTCTTCTTCCAGACCGGGCTTCAGGTAACCGTTCGCATCTACACCCTCGCTGGCGACCTCGTCCGCACCATCGGTGCCGATGAGGTTGACGAGGCGTTTGGTCAGGCAATCTGGGTCGGCGATAACGACGCTGGCAATCAGGTCGCCACCGGGATGTACTTCTACACCGTGGACTCTGGCAACCACCACGTCGGGCATGGCAAGTTCACGATAGTGCGGTAGGCAGCTTCAACCACTTGTTGTTCTATGAACTTGATCTTGATGTTGTAGGGGCCGACCTTTAGGTCGGCCCGCAGAAAGGGAATAACGCTCCAAATACAAAGCTATTGACATTTGTACTGCCAGCTTTTCTCAGAAAACCTTGTCCCGCTCCTTAATGCTCACACTGTTCGTTTCAAATCGAGGTAAAGATGTCTCGCCTACTCCTTAGTTCTGTGCTTGTCGCCCTGGTGGCTGGTCTTACCCTACTGGCGTGTGTGCCGATTGAAGATGGAAAATGGCTGGGCGAGGTTGGCGATGAGTTCCAGGTAACCGACGATACCGTTGTGCAGCATGATCCGGTTTTCTACAACACTGAATTTGGCGACTCTATTAAAGAGGCACAGATTGCCTATCACGATGACTCTGCCATCTACCTGTACGACATCGCCTCAAAAACCACCGAATCCCTCTATCAAGCCCCTAGCGGGTATGCGATTACGGCGATGTGTACCGTGAAAGATGGTGGACACGAATTGAGAGGACTTTTGTTTGTCCTTGATGGGAATGGAGAGTGTATCGTAATAAGAGAACTAGATGGGAATTATTTAGAATTATATAGAGATAGCGATATCTCGATACAACATATACAGTTCTTTAGCGGTATATTTACTTACCTGACCTTAGAAAGAGAAGGTAGTATCTATGTCTTTAGGGATGGTTTGTTGATTGATAATTTTGAAGGGTATAATCCATCGTGTTTCTATTTGTCGGAGGCCGAATATTATTACTCAATGCATTATAATGGGAGAAGCTGTATTTATGAGTGTAGTTACGCTTATGATGAGCCAATTCATTATCTCTCCATAGATAATGGCTCAAACCTCTACTGGCCTGTAGAGATCGCAGATCAGGTGCTCAATACAGAACTATTCATTACTTCGGATCAGAATGGAAGTACAGACATCTATAAAGTTGGAAGTAGTAACAGGTTGTATCAGATCAGTGAGAAAGATGGTGTAGAAAAAGAGCTTAGTGGCTGGGATAAATACGTACTATTCACCAGAACTGTGAACGGACAAACGGATGTATTTATTATCAGAGGAGACTACTAAATCATGAATAAAACCGTCTTGATTCTGCTCCTCGTCGCTGGTCTCGCTCTGGCGCAGGGAGGTGCGGGCAGCTCTGGTGCCGACTTCCTCAACCTGGGAGTCGGAGCGCGGCCCCTCGGTCTTGCCGGAGCCTACACCGCCATTGCCGACGACGTTTACGGCATGAGCTACAACCCGGCGGGATTGAGCCAGATCCTTAAAGCCGAGATGGGGAGCTACTACGCCAACATCCTCGCCGATGTGCATCAGGGCTGGATCGGCTACGCCCAGGAGGCGGGACACTTCATCAACTTCGGTCTCGACCTCAACATGGTCTATGCCGAGGAAACCCGCCGCAACTCCTTCGGCGACCCCATCGGCATCTACTCGAACTTCATGGGTAGCTTCGGCGGTGCGCTGGCACTGGAGCTTGCCGAGGGGTTTTCCCTGGGCATTGGAGCAAGATACATTTTCCAGAAGTACGACTACGATCTGGGACACGGCTTCGCCGGGGACTTCGGGCTGCTCTACCACACCCGGTTTAACGAGTTCCGGGTCGGGCTGGTGGCGGAGAATCTCGGACCCAATGTTACCTTCCGCAGTGCTGGCGATCCGATGCCGATGGGGCTGCGCCTCGGCGTGGCGAGCAGCCACTTCCGCGAAGACCTGACCCTGACCGGGGATTTCGCCTGGCGGTTTGAGGGTACGATGGAAGCCAACGTCGGCGTGGAATGGTGGGCGGTCAAGGGCTTCGCCCTCCGGGTTGGCTATCAGATCTTCGACGACCATGACTCCTGGTCTGGTCTCTGTCTGGGGATCGGTCTTGACGAACT
>JAIOSI010000183.1 GCA_021107695.1 bacterium | reverse complement strand
TGAGGTAAACTCCGTCAGCAGCTTTCCAACGATATCCTCTTCCTGATAGCCGGTGAGGCTGATGAACTTCTTGTTGACCGTTATCAGATGCCACTCATCATCGAGGACAAAGAGGGCATCGGTCGCTTCGAAGAAGAGATTGCGGTACTCAACCTGAGAGCGTTTGAGCTGTTGACGCAGCCGGGCGGTGGCAATCGCCTGTGCCGCCAGATTCGTGAATGAAACCAGCGGCTGAAGAGTGTCCTCGCCAGGTATTTTCCCATCGCGGGGGTCATCCACCGAGATTATCCCCAGCAGTGTATCATCGGAGCCGATCAGCGGCACGAAGAGAATGCTGTTTGGGTCCCAATCCTGAAAATCAGACTCTTGCTTGCTGGAGTGGGTGATCCCATGAGTATCCAGAATTTCTAAAGCGTTAGCGTGATAGAAGCATCGTCCAATTTTGGTTGCACTGCTGCGAATTTTCTCCAGCTCATCCAGGGTTATCGCGGTCTGATCCAGCAGCCGAAGCACATCCTCGTGGGGAATGTTGGAAAAGGCAAAGCGGCGTAGTTTTTTACCCTCAACCATCGAGAGGATTGCCCGGGTGAAGGGCGAGTACTCGGCAATCGCCGAGGTTATCTGTTGGCAGATTTTCGTCAGGTCGGTGTGCGAAAGAATCTCTGTTCCAACGGCATTAAACTTTCGTTGCTGGGTGTAGAGGTCGTCCAGATTTTCCAGAGCAACCCTCTGCTCTCGATTACCCTTTGCCGAGCCAACCGCCTGGGTGAGATAGCCAGCCAGGGTTTTATAGACACTCGCGTCTTCTCCGACCCGGTTAGAGATGAACATCACATAACCGTGGAGAGTATCTTTACTTCTCAGTGGGCAGAGGACAAGCTCACCGATTTTAAGTCTGGTCCTCTTCCACAATCCGGCGAAGAGCTTTGGCATTCTTGCCGGGTTGGTGTAGCGTTGAACCTCCAGAGAAGCCAGTAGTTCGGCACCGTTGGTCAGGATCTCCTCTGAGAGTTGTTTGCCTTCACTGCCACCATATCTTCTTTCAGCAACCACAGAGTTAGCGTCAACATTCATCCGCTCGCGGAGGCGCGAATCTCTAAAGTAGAACAGTACCCGCAGCTCGCCTCGTAGCTGCTTGGTCAGCAGAGCTGTGTTCTCCTCCAGAGTCCTCTTCGCTTTAAGTGAAATATTGTCGAAGGTGATGAGGTGGAGTCCGAGTAGATTCAGTGTCGAACATATCTTCGGACCGATAAGAGCCAGGAGTGAGGTCAGTTCCGATTCTTCGAGAAGATCCCGGGCAATTTCATTGAACTTTTGCTCTCGCTTTTCGGTAGCGTTAGCCCCGTTTCGCTTACGTAGCCAGAGGATTACTCCCAGGACAACCAAAGCGATGAATGCCCCCAGAAGGCAATAAAAGAGCCAGCTACCGAGGAATGACGTCTCGATGGCAACATCATCGACTGTCGAGGCGATAGCCGCACCTGCAGTTGTAGCAATAATAGAGAGCTGTTTCTTCATCATAACCAACCCTGGGGAATCCCCTTTTCCAGCAGGAGTTTGCCGTCAATCTCCAGATTGGGATTGCGGAGGATGCCATCGAGATGACTGGCTACGCTCACCGTGCCGCCGAAGGTGGAGTTGTCGCCGATGGCGATGTGGCAGGTTCCCAGCACCTTTTCGTCTTCGAGGATATTTCCGGTGATTATCGCCCTGTCGTTGGTGCCGATTCCCAGCTCGGCGATGTTCCGGGCAGCTCTGCCGTAGGGAGCAATGATCGCCTCCAGCTGCTCGGCTTCCTCGCCACCACTGATCTCCGTTACCAATCCCTTCTTCACGGTGAGCTGAAGCGGCTCGTTTAGCAAGCCGATCGCCGCCATCGAGCCGTCCACGATGATCACGCCTTCGGCGGTTCCCTCTACCGGAGCGCAATAAAGCTCTCCGGCGGGGAGGTTGGCGAAGTCCCCGGGCTTGGTGTTCAGACCGCCATCGAGGTGGAATGGTCGTCCGGCAATGGAGAAGGTTAAATCAGTTCCGGCGGCACTGGTCAGCCGAGCCTGCTGTCCGCCAGCAAGCAGCTCAAACAACCGCTGGTTACGTTCCTCGATAACCTGATAGTCGGCGACCATAGTCCGCGCCATAACCCCGGTTGTAATCATCGGCATACTGGCAATCCGCGCTCCAGCGTCGCTTGCCCTTCGTCGGGCTTCGGTGTGGCTGAGGCTCTTCGAGGTAGGCAGGAGGATTACATCGGCCTTTAACATCGCTGCGGCAACGGCGGGGGGCGGCTCTTCTCCGTGATTTCCCCGCTGGTTTATCTCGATAAAGATAGTCTCCGCGCCCGCGTTACGGCAAGACTCCGCCAGCAGCAGTCCCAATTCCCGCTGAGGCGGGTCAACCACGACCAGGGCGGTTTCATCAGACTGCAAGCCCATACACTGGAGTATAGCGATATCGGCGGCTTTTATCAATTCATAGGTTTGTATCATTAAAATTTCCTTATTAGTACGCGTAACTGTTAAAGAGACAACAAACTCTGCCCAATGAACGCTAAGGGTATCACTTCACGCCCCCTCATGGCAAACGGTTGTTCTCAAGATCCGAGTGATGTTTGACAATAATAACGAAAGGCGATGCCAATTGGCATCGCCTTTTACGAATAGCAGATTATTCGGCAGGAACTACGCGCTGCCACGGCGGCGGAAGCCGTACCCCATCACCTCGTGGACATCGTTGATCACCATGAACGCCTCTTTGTCGGCTCGCTTGACCAGAGACTTCAGGCGATAGACCTCCCGCCGCCCCACCACGCAGT
>JAIOSI010000106.1 GCA_021107695.1 bacterium | reverse complement strand
GTTTCGCTCCGGCGGAAGGCTCGCTCCGCCCGGGTCAACAGTTCTTTCGCCTTCTCGTACTCTCCCAGAGCCAGCAGAACCCTGCCCAGTTTCGAGCGGGATTCGCTGGTCGCCAAATAGTCGTTCTCCGGTATCTTCTCTTGCTCCACTTCGTTAGCGAGGCGGCGTGCCTCATCGGGATCGTTCTCCAGCAGAGCCACCAGGGCGGCCGTCAGCAGATAATCAATCCGCCGGCTCGGATGCTCCTCCACCAGGTTCTCCAGCCGCTTTAGCTGTTGCCGGGCTTCGGTGAGCTGCTGGCGCAAAAGGTAAACTCGCAGCCGCAGCTTGATGAGAGCCATCTTATCGTGAAAACTGTCCAGCTGCCGGGCGATTGCCCCGGCTTCATCGAGTAGCTCCAACGTTGGTTCAAACTCTCCCCGGCGGAGGTAACATTCTGCCAGGTTGATCAACATCGCCAATTCACCCTGAGCGTTTGCTTTCTCTCGACAAACATTCAGATAATAGGTGAAGCATGGCTCCGCCTCGATCAGCTGCCCCAGCTCCAGGTGAGCCTCGCCCATGTTGCCCGTCGCGCGGGCTTCGTCCACCTTTGTACCCAGGGTTTGGCACAGCGAGATCGAACGGCTGAACTGTTCAAGGGTCTTGCGGGGATTTCCCTGCCGGAGATAAACCGCTGCCAGGTTGGACAACGTTGTCGCCTCACCTTTGCGGTCGCCAATCGTCTGGCTGAAGGTGATGTATTCGTTATAGCAGACAATCGCTTTATCGTACTGGTCGTTGTAGAAGTGCCGATTACCGATTATCGAGCTGACCCTTGATTCCATCAGTCGGTCGCCAAGCTCGTGGAAAATGCTCTTGCTCTCCTCCAGCTTGATCAACGCTTCGTGATAATCGCCCCGATTGCCGAGGATGATGCCCTGAGTAGTCAGGGAGCGGGCGATGCTGGTGCGATCCTGTTGCTGTTCAGCAATCTCCACCGCCAGCTGATGCAGTCCCAGCGCGGTATCCAGCTCCCCCAGGTTCCGCTTGATGGTTCCGAGGAGGGTGAGCAGTTTTCGCTCCTGGGTTTTCAGCTTCAGCTTCCGCGCCTGAGCGAGATGTTCCTCAGCCAGGGCTTGTGCGTCATGGTAGCGATCGAGGTCAAAGAGATTGCGAATTCGAGTAATTCCAAGCTCCAGCTGTTGTTGAGCGGTGAGAGATTTATCCTCCTCCATCTGGCTCAGAACCGCCTCCGTGGCATCCCAGTGACCGAGCAGGTTCAGCACCCCAACAAGATCAATCTGCGCCTTCACCCGGGTTTCCTGGCTATCGACCAGCGAAATGACCCGTTCGTAGAAGTTTAGAGCATCGGTGTTGCGATAATCCCGCCGGGCTGCTGCGGCGGCTTTTACGTACCAATCACAGGCGTTTGATGATTGTTGCGCCTTTTGGTAATGCCAGGCGATCAGCCCCAGCCGGGAGTTGGGCGGCTTACCATCACCGACTAATAGTCCTGCCAGCTGGTGGTGGAGCTGTCGACGACGACGGAAGGCGATGGAGTCATAGACAACCCGGCGCACCAGCGCGCTGGTGAACGCCAGCTTATCATTTTCAGCCTGACGGAGGAGTTCCCGCTTCACCAGCTCGCTGAGGGAGGATTTTAACGAATGGCGGGGCAGCAGGCGGAAGAGGGCGTCTTCATCAAAATGTTCCGAGAGGATCGCGGCGGTGTTGAGTACCTGGCGTGTTTCTTCTGTCAGCTGATCCAGCTTTACAGTAATTGTCTGCTCCAGCGAGCCGGGAAGGTCTAGCTTATCCGGCGGAAGCCGGGTTACCCAGACTCCCAGACGCAGGGTCAGCGCGTTTTGAGTCCGGAGGTTCTTTATCAGCTCCCCAGCGTAGAAGGGATTGCCGTCGGAGCGTTGCTCGATAAGCTCGGTCAGCCTTTTCGCTGGTTTCGTCTTGCCGAGGATCCGGCTGATGAGCAGCTCGAGGTCTTTACGCCGGAGCGGGGCGAGGGGAAGCCGCTCAACCTCAAGCTCTGACTCATCCGGTCTTTGAGCCAGCACGCAGAGGAGGGGAACTTCGTCGAGGTGGCTGATGAGCCACCGGATGGTCTCCACGGTAAGCTCATCCGCCCAGTGCAGATCGTCCAGAGTCAAAATCAGCGGCTGCCGCTTTGCCAGCTCTGTCAAAAGTAGCTCGATGATTTCAAAGAGGTTCTGGGCGCGAATCTGTGGGCTGGCGTTCTCGTAGGGCGAGTCGGGATATTCCAGTCCAAAAACCATTGCCCCGAAGAAGGAGAGGCGATGCATAATCTCTCCGGCTCTGGAGCTTTGGTTGCCGATAAGCTGCTGAATCTGCTCTGTCAGCAGTTCTTTCAACTGAGACTGTGGCAGGTTCCGGGGCAGTCCGAGGGCACTGCTGAAGAGGTTCGCCAGCAGAGCCAGGGGAGCCTGTTTCTCCAGCTCGGTCAGCCCGGCTCCTAGCCAGCGATACTCTCCCTGCTCAAGCCCGGCTCGCAGCTCCTCCAGCAGCAGGGTCTTGCCGGAGCCAGCCTCTCCAGTAATCAGAATCGCCTGACCGGTTCCCTGGGCAACCTCCTGGGTCAGCTCGGTCAATCGTCGAAGCTCTGTTTCTCGCCCCACCATGACCACGGAACGCTCTTGCGGAAAACTCTGCCGTTCCAACGGCTCGTAAACCGGGATTGGCTGCTCTTTGCCGCGAACGCGGAAAAAACCGCTCTTCCTGAACTTAAAGCTGCCTTGGGTTACCTCATACAGCTTTTGATTGCAGAGAATCTGCCCCGGCGATCCAAGCATGGAGAGCCGCG
>JAIOSI010000284.1 GCA_021107695.1 bacterium | reverse complement strand
GATGACCAGTCGCAGATTATTGCGGATGATGTCGTCGCGGGGATCCTCGGAGTCGTCAATAACCTGACAAAGCTCTTCGCGGCTGAGGATACGATGGTTAGCTGCCTGTTTCATGTACGTCGTCAGGCTGCTCTTTTCAAAGCTTGTGGTGTTCATAGCAAATCCTCCGTGGTTACAGCTTGCTCAATAAGTATGAGCCGCAAGAACTGTGCCAAGTTCCTGAGCTAGCTGCGATTGTCTTTCTATCTGACTATCTCTCTTGCGGTTATGGATGCGTTCCCTTCTGGTTGTATTTTGGAGAAACCCCACATCGTACACATTTCTGCACGGTTTTTCGCCGGGGCAGTGTACACATTTGTGAAACATCTCCTCCTTAACAACCCAAAATCAACCTTGCAACTTGACGGTAGCTACCAGCGTAAGCTAACCTGTGTTTGGTGAGGTCTTTGCATAACTGCGATAAACGCAGCTACTTTCTTGTTTTGGAGGCTGCCGCACGTTTACCAGAGCATCAGCAACCACAACAGATACTGGAGTTACAGGATTGCCTGTTGTCTCAGCCAAGCCGGATTCTACGCTGAGAAGGCATCCATGCAAGAGTCTGTAATTAGGAATACACGCTGGAAAAACGCTTTTGGTTCCAACAATCATTAAAGGATCGCCTATGCGCTCTCCCCGCCTTGCTCTGCTGGCAACCCTGGTCTTCGCCGTACTGCTCGCCTCTTGCAACGTTACCACCACCATCGAGAAGCAGGTTTACCTCGACGAAGACTTCTCCAACGGTCTCAACGGCTGGAGCATCTTCGACAACGATCTCGACGACGATTCCCCCGCCGGGAACTGGTATGTACAGGACGGTAAGCTGGTTCAGGGTAACGACTGCTGGGGCGGCGGGACATCGGAAGGCTGGAGCTACTTCCAGGGAACCCAACTCCACTACGGCGATGAATCGTGGCGCGACTACCGCTTCTCGGTGGATGTTACTCCGGCTAACGATAACGGCGTGGGGGTCTATAGCCGCATCAGCTCACCCGGTGAGAACAGCCGCCGCTACATCCGGGTCTTTATTATGAACAATCCGCTCTACGGCGGACCATACTGGCGACTGGACATGAAGGACAATACCGAGACCTACGCCGCCCTGGTGAAGAACCAGAACGTCGGCTTCGTCGTCGGCGAGACCTTCAGGGTGATTATGGAGGTCGAGGGCGGGGAGATCCGTGTCTATAACGGCAGCCGAAACAACCTCGTTCTTGAGTTCGACCTGACCGATAACTGGCACGACGAGATATACGCTGGCAGGGTCGGACTGATGGCGTTTAAGCATCCCGGCATTCGCTTTGATAACGTGAAAATCGAAGAACTATAAGCAACGCGGTGCGTTGCATCACACTTTCGCGACTAAACCAACAAACAATTTACGATTGCTGCCACAGTCATCCGCTCCCGCTGGTCGCTCACAAATGTGATTTTGATGAGAAACCATAGGCGACACAATTGTAGGGGCACGGCGTGCCGTACCCTGTTTTATATGTCCTGGCGTATATCAAAAAGGGCGAAGACAAGCTTCGCCCCTACGATTGAATTCCTGACACTGACATGATTTTAACGTAAGGGGAAATCCGCGCCGGGTCTCTTCTATATTAGCCCCTTAAAATAAACCATTTACCGACGGTAATTATGTGCTATAATTTCGGCGGTCGGGAATCAATCCGGCTGCCGATTCTTTTCGCAGTGTATCTATTTTGTTACAGTTGCCTCAGGCACCGGCAGGCAGCCCTTCTACCGAACAACTCCTTAAAGACAACAAAGGACAACCGATGAGTGAAAAAGCGGAAAACACCCGGGATGCCCAGCGCCCCGGTGAAGACGAAAAATCCTGGAAAGAGCGCGTCGCTGTCAACCAGACTCTCGACAAGATCACCAATAAGCTGATGGTCTTCTCTGGCAAGGGTGGCGTTGGCAAGTCCACCGTGGCGGCGAACCTGGCGGTGAGCCTGGCACAGAGTGGTCAGCGGGTAGGCTTGCTGGACATCGACTTCCACGGCCCCAGCATTCCGAAGCTCCTCGGCGTTACCGACAAGCGCATGGACATCACCGAGGACAATACCGCTCTGCCGGTGATCGGTCCTTCTGGTGTGAAGATTGTTTCCATCGGCTTCCTGCTCCCCGACCTCGACCAGGCGACGATCTGGCGCGGTCCGCTGAAGATGGGTGTCTTCAAGCAGCTTCTCGGTCAAACCGAGTGGGGTGAGCTGGACTGGCTGATTATCGATTCTCCTCCCGGCACCGGCGACGAACCGCTCTCCGTGGCGCAGACCATCGTCGGCACGAAGGGGCTGCTGGTTACCACGCCGCAGCAGATCGCCACCGACGATGTCCGCCGCAGCATCGGCTTCGCCCGGAAGCTGGGGATGGAGCTGGTCGGCATGATCGAGAACATGAGCGGAATGGTCTGCCCCCACTGCGGTGAGCGGATTGACGTATTCAAGGGTGGCGGTGGCAAGGCTATGGCGGCGGAGGTCGGAGTTCGCTTCCTCGGTCGGGTTCCCCTCGACCCCGCTGCGGTTGAGGCAGGAGACGACGGTCGCCCGGTGGTCGCCGCAATGCCCGATTCCCCCACCGG
The DNA here is from genome assembly GCA_021107695.1 of bacterium. Lineage (GTDB taxonomy): Bacteria > RBG-13-66-14 > RBG-13-66-14 > RBG-13-66-14 > RBG-13-66-14 > JAIOSI01. The sequence goes on along the minus strand of JAIOSI010000284.1, from coordinate 46 downwards.
CAAGGCGCTCCTGGAGGCGTTCGGACCGATTATCACCTCGGCATAG
>JAIOSI010000160.1 GCA_021107695.1 bacterium | reverse complement strand
GACCCGGGGCAATTCCCGCCCCACCAGCGGCGTTCTCCACATTTGCAATCACCACGGAGGGCTGGTGCGTCTTAATCAAACCGGGCAGGAAGCGTTTGACGACCTTACGCCCCGGCTTGCCGATGATGTCTCCGAGAAAGAGCAGTTTTATCACGTTACACCCTGTGGTTAAAAGTTTGCCGTGTATACGTCAGTTTACCCTAGTCGACGCTTCAATCTGTCTAAACGATGCCGGAGACGCTCCATCTCCTGCTCCCGGCGACCGTGGTCGAGCCTCGTCCGCTGACAACGCTGGATTGCCTCCTCGACCAACTGAGTTGCGGCGGCGAACTCCCCCGCTTGATGCTCCAGATACTTCGCCTCCTCCTCGTAGGGGAAGAGGTCGTACTCGCCCCGGCGCAGCTCCTCCCAAAGCTCCCGCGCCCGCTGCCAGCTCTGCTGTCGCTTGTGGTCGAGGGAAAGCTCGGTCATCGCCCGCTTTTGTTGCTCCGGCGCAAGTCCCAGAGCCAGTGCCTCCTCAAAGAGCTTCTCTCGCTGGTGAGCGAGACCCTCCAGCCGGGCGCAGGCGTAAAGTTCGCTCGCCTCTTCGTATCGCTTCAGCGGGTCGTTCACCAGAGCCAGTGCCTGATTTGCCAGAATCGAGAGGCTGAGAATGTCCTGCTCGTTGTGGTAAAAGACCCGCGCCAGCTTCTGGTTCACCGGCGCGCCCCGGAGCCAGGCGAAGTACAGCGTCGGAATCTCCGCCCCGGGGACATCGTCGTGGCGTTCCATCCCCAGCACGCCCTGCTCTACGTTGCCCAGGGAGCAGCTTCCCAGCCGAACCTTCCAGAGCCGCCGGGTCCAGTTCAGCAGGTCGAGGTGGAGCGGATCCGCCGAGACGAAGTCGGGACGCAGCCCGTTCATCAGATAGCGGCTCTTAATCAGGGGCCAGTCAAAGCTCTTGCCATTATAGCTGACCAGTCCGCTGGTGCGGTCAAGGAGTTTTGTCAGGTGGTCGAGCTGCCCCCGCTCGGCTCCGGGGTCGGCGATGAAGAACTGCCGCAGGACGTACTCGTCGTCTTCGAAGCTGCCTGCACCGATGAGGAAGGGCAGCGTTCCGGTTCCTCCGGCAAGCCCGGTGGTCTCGGTATCGATGAACAGTGCGTCTTTGAAGGAGAACCCGGGCAGCGGGTTGCTCTCGATCAGTGGCAGCAGCTCCGCTGGCTGGCTGAGGAGGTCGCCCAGGGCGGCGCAGCCGTGGTGGTGGTTCAGCGGATAGCGATGCTCCACGATGAAGACCCGCCCCAGCGGGGTCTTCTCCCAGCGTCCGTCCACCAGCTCCTCCAGCGGAACGTCCGAGTGGGGCAGCCGCCTCGCTGGTCGTGGTGCGGGCTGCTTCGTCTTCTCCAGATTCGCTACCGAACGACCCTTAGAGAGCAGCAGTCGCTTGAGCCGCTCCCGGGCGGAGTTTACATCTTTGGCGGCGGTGGAGTCGATGCTGGTCTCCTTTGGTGATACGGCAGTCTCGTCCGCCTCCGTTTTTTCTGCGGAGGAGGATTTGCCTTTGCCCGATAATCGAGCCAGACGATCACGAAGGTTTTTAGGCATGGACTCTAGTGGCTGGTGGGTTTAAGGTAAAAGTTGACTCCGTATTCCATTACCTCGATCAACCCTTTGGGAAGGATGTCGAGAGCATAGTGGAGCTTCTCGGTAGCCTCAAAGCAGATTATCAGTCCCTTGACCGGAGTCTCCTCGTCAGCAAGATTGCGTTTGACCCAGCCCATATAGCGTTGCACCTGACCAACGGTTTTGTCCTCGGTCTGACCACGTTTCAACTCGATTACCAGCCAGCCGAGACCCTTACGAGCCTGAGCTAACAGGTCAATTCTGCCAATGTCCGTTCTGTATTCAAACCCAGTCAGGTCTCCGTCCTCTTCCAGGATAGTCCACTCTTTAGCCAAGGGTAAGCTGTCCCAGTGATCAATCAGGAACTCCTGAAGATGACGTTCCAAACCAAAACGATGTTCCACAGATTGAGCGTTAACACTTTCCTCTACCTCTATTTCAAGTTCCTGAGCATCCTTTGTAAGCATATACCATAGCGTATCAAGCGTCCACAAATCAACTTCAAGCTCCTTCGCGAGTCCCAGCAGAACTTCGTTGAACTTCGTGTAACGACTGCCAAACTTCTCGCCACGCTCAAAGCCAGGAAAAAGCCCAAGCATTTTCATTCCATTTTCCGACGTACCATTCCAAACACCATACCTATCAGGAGAAACAACGAAGAGGATTGCTGTCATCAACCCTTTTCCAAATCCATTTATATTATACGGACTTCCCTTCTGCATAAGCTGATTGAGCCTGTCTTCAATTGGTTGTTCATCGTTTGACAACAAAGCAAGGGTATCTCTGAGAGCGTTGAATCGGGCTTCCAGCCGTCTTTTTTGCCTGTAGAGGCTTGTCCAGTGTTTGTTGTTCTTGAAATAGAGAAAGCTCTCGAAATCTTCCCAACTTAATGTTTCAGGCTTTGAAAAGAGAGGTTGATAACGACTGATAACTTCAGTTTTACTCTGCTGAATGAACGCACCCTCTTTATATGCCTCAAGAAGCGGCATGGTGTTGCGTAGTTTGGCGATAGCCTCATCCCAGGTGTTCATCGTTCGCTCCATTGTTTTGATTTTTGAAGTAATCCAGCGTCTCACGGCGGGCATTAAAATCCCCGCCCTACATTTCGCCATAGAGAATATCAGCGTTTCTTCCAAGCGGGGGCGTATCGCAATACGCCCCTACGGCGTATTACATCGTTTCCGTGGAGGCATACCGTAATCTACTGCTTATGGCTCCAGCGCAGGTATGCCTCGATGAACTGGTCGAGGTCGCCGTCGAGAACCGCCTGGATATTCCCCGTCTCCTGGGCGGTGCGGGCATCCTTCACCAGCTGGTACGGGTGGAGGACGTAGTTGCGAATCTGCGCCCCGAAGCCAATGTGGCTCTTGTCGGCTTTGCTCTTGGCAAGCTCTTCCTCCCGCTGCCGACGATAGAGGTCGGCGAGGCGACTCTTCAGCACCTTCATGGCGATGTTCTTGTTGGCGTGCTGCGACCGCTCGTTCTGGCAGGAGACCACGATCCCCGTCGGCTTATGGGTAATCCGCACGGCGGAGTCGGTAGTGTTGACCGACTGCCCGCCATGCCCGGAGGCGCGGAAGACATCAATCCGCAGGTCGGCGGGGACGATCTCGACCTCGATATCGCTGGAGAGATCGGGGTAGGCGTAGAGAGCGGCGAAGGAGGTGTGGCGTTTGTGGCTGGAGTCGAAGGGTGAGAGGCGCACCAGGCGATGCACGCCGATCTCGGACTTCAGGTAGCCGTAGACCAGCTCCCCCCGCACCGCGAGGGTGGCGGACTTGATTCCGGCGATGTCGTCGGGGGTCAGCTCGATCAGCTCAACCTTCCAGCCCCGCTGCTCGCAGAAGCGATAGTACATCCGATAGAGCATCTCCGCCCAGTCGGCGGAGTCGGTACCGCCAGCACCGGGGTGGATCTCCACGATGGCATCTTCGTCGTCGTACTCACCGCTGAGCAACGTCTGCGCGGTGAGGGACTCCGCCTGCTCGGTGAGCTTTATCAGACCATCTGTAACCTCAGCCAGCTCGTCGGTGTCTTTCTCGGTAAGGGCAAGCTCGCCCAGTTCGCCGAGGTCGTTCAGCTCGATCTTCAGGTTCTCGCCCCTATCCAGTTCCTTTTGCAGGCGAGCCGCCTCGGCGGAGGTCTTGGCAGCCGCCTGAGGAGCGTCCCAAAAATTGGCGGCGTACATCTGCTTGTTCAGATCGTCAAGGCGCGCCTGCTTGATTGTGGGGTCAAAGACACTCCCAGAGGTCTTCGACGGCGTGGCGGGCGTGGGCGAGGGACTCGGCGTAGTCGGGCATGAAACTCCGATTGAAAAATGGATTGTAGCCAGCAAGAGGAAGTTATTTTAACATTGATTGACTTTGATTGCTGCCCTTCGATGAAACCCCAGGAGAAACCATGACCATTGCCGACCGCCTTGGTAAAGATAGTGCCGAACTGCTCAGTGAGCTTATCCGCTTCAACACAACAAACCCTCCCGGCGATGAACTCGCCTGCGCTCGCTACCTGACAGACTGGCTGGCGGAGCGGGGACTGACCACCGAGGTGGTGGAGTTCGCCCCGAACCGAGCCAGCGGGATGGCTTACCTTGCTGGCGATACCGACGAGAAGCCGCTGCTGGTGATGGGACATCTCGACGTGGTTCCGGTGGGCGATTTGAGCAAGTGGACTCGGGATCCCTTCGGTGGTGAGATTGCCGATGGCTGTGTCTGGGGGCGCGGAGCGATTGACTGCAAGGGCGTGCTGGTGGCGCAGGCGGTGGCTCTGGCAGAAATGGCTCGCAACGGCGAAACAACCGGACGACCGGTACGCCTCCTTGCCACGGCGGATGAAGAGGTCGGCGGGTCGCTGGGCATCGCGTGGCTGCTGGATAACCGCCCGGAGTGGACCGACTGCTGGCTCTGCGTAACCGAGGGCGGCGGCGACATCTTCTCCTTTGGTGAACAGAAATTCGCTGGCTTCATGGTCGGAGAGAAGGGGCAGCTCCAGGTCAGCTTTACCGCCAAAGGCAAACAGGGACACGCCTCACTGCCACCGAAGGAGATCGCCGCCTACACCCTCGGTGAGGTACTGCGGCGGCTGGAGCAGCTCCCGCCCCGCTATCGGCTGATGGACTCCAACCGTTCCCTCCTCGACCTGCTCATTCCCGACCTGAACATCGAGACCGCAGCGGACTGGGAGGGCATCTTCCAGATGATCGAAGCGACCCTGCCCGGTGCGACTATCTTCGTCAAGGCACTCTACACCGACACCATCTCGCCGACGATGCTACAGGCGAGCAGCAAGATCAACATCCTCCCCGGCGAGGCGAAGCTCACCTGCGACTGCCGTCTGCTTCCTGGTACGGAGCCAGGGGAACTCCTCGGTGTCTTCAAAGAGCTGGTCAGCGACCTCCCCGTGGAGGTTCTGGACGAAGGTTCGCACCCCGCCAGTCTCTCGACGGTGGATTCTCCGGCGGTCAACACCATCCGCCGCCTGCTGGAGCAGTGGGAGCCGGGAACGAAGCTGGTCCCCACGCTCTGCCAAGCTGCCACCGACTCCCGACAGATGCGCTGGGCAGGCTACGACTCCTACGGCTATGTGCCTTTCCCGGCAAGCCACGACCCGCTGCGCACCAAGCAGCGGGTTCACGGGATTGACGAGCGCATCGAGCTGGATACCCTGACGGCAATGACCACGCGCACCCTAGACTACATCCGAGAGCTGAGGAAATAGAACAAGGGCGCGGCATGCCGTGCCCCTACTCCCCTTCTTATATTCACCTCCCCCTCTGGGGGGAGGGTCAGGGAGGGGGGCTAACCACAAAACTTCTCAGGACAATGTTATGAACTTCACCGAACTGATTAACGCTCGCTACTCCTGCCGCAGCTTCGACCCAGACCGTCCGGTGGAACGGGAGAAGCTGACCGCCTGCCTCGAAGCTGCTCATCTCGCTCCCAGTGCCGAGAACTCCCAGCCCTGGCGGTTTGTCGCTGTCCGTGGAGCAGAGCAGGTTCAACGGCTGAAGGACGAGGTCATCGGCGGGCTGGTGCCAAATAAATGGGCGAAGTCCGCCCCGGTCTTCGTCGTCCTCTGCGCCAGGCCCCACGGCATCGCCAAACTCGGCGAGGGCATCAAGGAGATTCCTTATCACCTGATGGACTGCGGCTCCGCCGGGGAACAGTTCGTCCTCCAAGCCACCGAGCTGGGGCTAGGGAGCTGCTGGATCGGCTGGTTCAAGGATAAACCGCTGCGGCAGCTGCTCCAGCTACCGAGAGCTTGGAAACCGCTGGCAATCATCGCCCTGGGTTATCCGGCGGAGGATGGTAAACGCCCTCGGCGAGTTCGTCAGCCTCTGAATAAAGTCGCCTTCGAGGACAGCGCAAAACAGTCGTGGGAGGGGTAATCTCCCCATAATCCGTAGGGGCAGACCCCTGTGCCTGCCCAATTAGAAAAAGGGCGAACACAAGGTTCGCCCCTACAGAGACACCCCGACACAACCCGTCGGGCAGAGGTGTTATCCTCTGGCAATCATCACGCTACTACCTCACAGCTACCATAACGAAGGGATTTGCATGAATACCTGGGAAGAAGCAATCGCCAAGCTCCGCGCCACCATGCCGCTGCTGAAATCTAACGCCGAGGGACTACTCATTCAGCAGAACAAAGCTGAGGTAATCAGCCGCTATCAACCGCTATTCCTGAATCCGGCGGCACTAAGCTGGGAGGAGTTCGAGAGCTTTCTCTCCTTCGAGGATAACGGACACTGGAAGGGGCTGTTCTTCCAGAAGCGCAAGCTGGAGGCGCAGTTTGACCAGCTTAAGGCGGCTCTGACGCTGCTGGTTGACGAAACCCAACCGCTGGAAACACGGCTTAATCAACTTATCGAAAAGGGCGGTTCTCATAACATCAAGGGGATGGGGAAGGGGCTGATTACACCGATTCTCCTCGTTGCCTATCCGGATAAATACGGCGTCTGGAACAAGCACTCCGAAGTTGGCATGAAGAGGCTAAAGGTATTCCCAGAGTTTGATCGTGGAGAAAACTTTGTGAAAGGCGAGAGCTTTGGAAGCCGCTACGGGAAGTTCAACGCCGTACTCCTGAAGCTCGCCGGGGAACTGGGCGTTGACCTCTGGACGCTGGATACGCTGTGGGCTTTATTGCTGAACATCCTCCCCGAAGAGGATTTTGATGAGCAGCCAACGGAGCAGCTACCCGCCGAGGGGATTGAAGCAACCCCGCCAGAGCATCGCTTCGGGCTGGAGCGGCATCTGCACAACTTCCTCATCGACAACTGGGAGGGCTTGCCCCTGGCGAAGGATTGGACTATCCTCGAAGAGGACGGCGACCTGGTCGGGGTGGAATACATCACGGCGATCGGGCGGATAGACCTGCTCTGTCGGGCGAAGCAGGGCAACGACCTGCTGGTAATCGAGCTTAAGCGGGGGCAGACCAGCGACCAGACCGTGGCGCAGATCCTCCGCTATATGGGCTGGATCAAGGGCAACCTCGCCGAGGGTGCAACGGTCAAGGGGCTGATCATCGGGCGGACGACGGGAGAGAAGCTCCGCTACGCCCTGAAGGTTCTGCCCAAAGGAACAATCGAGCTGATGGAGTACGAGGTCAGCTTCCGTTTGAAGACACCGGAGATGGGACACTAGATGCTCTCTCTGCCCTGGTACAAGCAGCTGGTTTGGTTCGGCGGAGGCTTTGTCGTCGCCCTGGGGGCGGTGCTGCTCTGCCAGACACCACCGCCGGAGCCAATCGTCGGTGCGGTCTGCGACGAAGCCGGGGCTTTACTGGCGGAGGTCGAGGTGTACTGCTTACCCCTGGCTCCTCCCACCGACTACGACCCCTCGCTCTACACGGCGGAGAGCGGACCCGACGGGCGGTTTCTGATTCACCTGCCGGAGGAGCTTTTCCCGGCACGGCTGATGCTGCGCCTGGGAGGACATCAACCCACCGAGGTCGTGGTGGTGGAGCCGGGGAACCTCAGCGTGGTTCTGCGAAGTAACATCTTTGAAGAAAGTGAAAATGGCTTTGAATAGATGGTAATTCCCCTTCGTTTTAGGCAAGGGGCTTTAGCCCCTTGGGAATTTGCGATACATCTCAGTTTCCGCAAGGGGTTGAAACCCCTTGTCTTAAAGTCAAAATCATGCGATTGCCTCAGTGAGGAGAGCCGATGAAAACGCTTATCTTTGTCAGTAGGGACTGGGATATTCAGCGGCGGGTTGCCGATGACATCCGCCAGGCGGTTGCCCAGAGCGGAGCCGTTGACCCTGAAGGCAACGAAAACACCGAGCTTGAGGTTATCCCCAGCCGGGATAGAGATACCTACGCGGCGGCGATGGCGGAGGCAGAGGTCTTTTTCGGCTACACCATCAACGAGAAGCAGCTGGCACTGGCGAAGAAGCTGCGCTGGGTGCATCTGGCGCAGGCGGGATTCGACAACAGTGCCGTGGAGCGGCTCAACGAGCGGGGAATCACCCTGACCAATTCACGGGGCGTTCACTCCATCGCCGTGGCAGAACACGCCATGACCCTGGCTCTCTCGCTGACCCGGAAGCTCGCCCAGAGCTTCTGCGCCCAGCAGCGCAAGGAGTTCATCATCAATGAACTGCGGCTGCGGCTGTCGAACCTCCACGGCAAGCGGGCGATCATCCTCGGTCTCGGCAGTATCGGTAAGGAACTGGTGCGACGGCTCTACGGTTTTGGGGTGGAGATCTGGGCGATGGTCCGGCAGCCGAGGAAAGGTATCGCGGCGGCACGGGTCTTCTCGCCGGAGGACTGGCGGGAGTTCCTGCCGGAGGTTGACCTGATCTTCAACCTGCTGCCCGCGACGGCGGAGACCGAGAACTGGCTCGATGCCGAGAAGCTCTCCGCCTGCAAACGGGGCGCGCTGCTGATCAACATCGGGCGTGGCTCCACCGTGGAGACAACGGCTCTGATCGCGGCTCTTTC
>JAIOSI010000102.1 GCA_021107695.1 bacterium | reverse complement strand
GGTTACCGGCTACGACGTACTCGGCAGTCCCGACGATTCCGTAATGGCCGAGCTTGTCCGCTCTTCGGACTATGGGGACGGACCTTTCCAATCTGGCTGCACCATTACCGATGATACTCACTTCATCACCAACGGTCCCTATGGCAGCTTCAGTGGCAGCTGTACCGCAGAACACAACGATCACGACCACTATGTGCCAGACGGCACTGCGGGCTGTGTAGAGGTTATTGCCGTCGACTCCACTTACTCCAAGGTGATTGACTGCGTCGTCGGTGCTGGTCATATTACTGGCTGGAACGGAAACCGTGGTTGCGCAGACTGGAGTCCCGTCGACTGGCAAAACATGTTGCGGAACTGGATCTCCGAAGCTCTTGCCAACACCAGCAATATAGAAGAAACCACCTGGGGACAGATCAAAGCCCTGTAGCAGTGCGGTGTGCTGCACCACAGTATTGCGATTAACCTAAATGCGGGGGTGGCAATCACTCCCGCGTTTTACCGCTCCCGCTGGTCGCTCGATGTAGATATAGTCACTGTGTAGCAGCAATACTCTAACATCACATCGTAGAGGCGTATTGCAATACGCCCCTTTTCAAACCATATATGAACGTAAAAAAAGGGACACTCCGACAAGAGCGTCCCTTTTTGGCATATCCGTTTGATGCTCTTACTTAACGAACTTAACCTCAAAGCTCTGCGTAATGCTCTGACCGGAAGCGACGAAGGTGGCGGTGAGGAGGTACTTCCCTTCCTTCTCGAAGAGCTTGGAGGAGAGATTCACCACTTCGGTGTATTTCGCGCTGCCCTCGACCACAACCGGCGTAACCACGGTGGCAAACATCCTGCCAGAGTCCCGGCTCCAGCGCCAGGTATCTCCGTCTTCCCTGGACTCTGCCGAGGTGATAGTGAAATCATAAATCAGCGAGCTGGGGCATTCGCCCTCCCAGACCTTTGCTTCGGTCTCGGCGACGATGGTCAGCTCCAGCTTAACCTCTTCTTCCTTGCCGATCTCCAGGGTATCTTCTTTCAGACCCAGATCAACAGAAAGTTTCAATTCAACCTTCTCCTCGGCGGGAGCCATAAGAGAGAAAGAGTCAGGAAGTACACTGGTGGCAAAGGCGGAGAGAGCCATCAGCACGAGCAGAGCGGTAATCAGCGCGTAAAGGGTTTTCATCGTTCACCTTGCGGTTGAGGTAATAACACGTACCGGAGTTAGAAGCTAACGAGGAGCGGTACGGTAACGGTCTGTTTGGAGGCATAGAAGGTTGCGCCGAGGCGGTACTCACCTGCGGTCTGGAACAGCTCCGGCTCCAGGGCGATGGTCTCGGAGTAGATAATCGGCGAGCCACCGGGAATCTCCACCGGAGTCATCACGGTCATCATACCACCAGCGGGAATATGGTGGAAGACCCGCTCGCCATCACGCTCTATGAAGAATTCGTAGAGCGCGCCGGAGGAGGACTCACCCTCCCAGATGCTGCGGTAGGGCCATTGTACGAAGAAGCTAACCCGTAGCTCTGCTGGTTTATCCAGCGAATAGGTTATCGGTGAATCGGACAGCGCGAGGGAGAGGGTCAGTGGCTCTTTTGGCTCGACAACGGTGGAGTCTTTGTCCAGAGAAATGGTAACCGCAGAGCTTCCCTCGTTCCTGCATTTGCAGGCGGAGAAAAGGAGCAGAGGAATCAGGAGCAGTGGCATGAATTTCATGGTTTATCCTTCGTAGAGTTGATTAGCCGACCAGTGTGAAGGCGACCTCACGGGTTCGGGGACGATTGTCGAAGTCTAACAAAATTGACTGCTGCCAGGTTCCAAGCTGAGCTTCTCCGTCAACTACGGGAAAGCTGATCGAAGGTCCCAGCAGGGTCGCCCGAACATGAGCGTAGCCGTTGCCATCTCCCCAGCGGGCATCGTGGTGATAGACTGGTCCTTTGGGGGCAACACGCTGGAGCAGTTCGTTCATATCTTCAATCAGCCCCGGCTCGTACTCCATCGTGGAGATGGCGTAGGTGGAACCGGTAGCACTGATGGTACAGAGTCCGCTGTTAAAGGTTGCGGAGGCGAGAAACTCCGACAGTTGGCGGGTGAGGTCAACGACGGTTCCATCGCCCTTCGTCGCAATGCTGTAGGTTTTGGTGTAGAGCATGGCGAGACCTCTTAATAACTAGTTTGCCCGATGTATCCCCAAAATATAACGGACTTTGACAATCACTGGGTTTTGACCTTAAGGCAAGGGGTTTCAACCCCTTGTGGGAGTTGCTGCGGTGGGCATTTTTGCCGATGAGGCAATGCCCGCCCTACATTGCGATGCGTACTCGGAAGCAACTACTCCCCCAGACTAACTGGCGCGATTGCCGACCACTGGGCGATACCCGCTCCTGGATAGTAGTAGTTGAGAATCTCTTTGTAGCCGTAGTCCGCCGCCGCCATTCCCCGGCTGCCCCACTGGCAAAGTCCCACACCGTGACCGTAGCCCTCCCCGGTAAAGATGAGGTTATCGCCAGAGGCGGTGAAGCTGAAGCGGGTGCTTTTCAGCTCGGAGTAGCCCAGCAGGCGACGCAGCTCGTTACCGGAGACCTCAACGCTGCCGCCACCCTCCGTGATGAAGACAACGGAGCGCACCCGTCCGGTGCGGGAATTGGTCTTTGGCTGCAATCCGATGAACGGCGCGGTCAGATAGCCCCCGGTCGCCAGGGCGCGATAGACATCGTCGTAGCCGACGGTCAGCGTCCAGTCGTGGTTGGTGGAATCCACGCACCAGGGGCATTCGACGCCGCTGAAAAAAGGACGCCGCTCGGCATCGAGCCAGACATCGTCAATGGCGGCGGTGTGCCCACCACAGGTGCTGTGGAAGAAGGTGGTGATGATCCGCCCGTCGGCTGCCAGCACCTCACCACCTGTCTCCTTAATGGCGGCATCGGTGCGGGGGTCTTCGCTGAAGTAGCCGCCGTAAACCTGCGAAGAGATGTCGGCGTGGAGATGGTAGATGGCTTTGGGCTCTTCAGCGTAACGAGCCAGGGCGTAGCTGCGACTGACCACTGCCTGCGCCCGAAGGGCATCGGCTGGCCAGGAGGCGAAGGTTTCCCTGGGCAGCACCCCACGCAGGTAGTCCTCGGTCGCTATCCGGTTGATAAACTGGAGACTCCCCGCCTCGGTGGAGCGGACGAGAAGGCTTCCCCGGTAAGGCGAACCGGCGACCAGCAACCTCGGCGGCTCGTCGCCTCCATCTTTGGGGATGATCGTTACCCGCCGCTTGCTCAACCACTCGCCGTTGACCAGCAGCCCGCCGGACTCACCCTGCCGGAAGACCAGATCGTAGCGGGGCGGAACGGTGTAGATCGCCTCGCCGTCGTCGTTACGAATGACTGCTCCATCGGGGACGCTGACCACCAGGGGTCCTTCGCCCTCGAAGAGCAGAACCCGCAGCTCCGGCGAGCTTTCCTTTATAGACCCATCGTGGTCGGAGTCGATTTCCTCGCGACAACCCGCCACCACCAGCAGGAAGGTTAAGAAGAGCAGGATGATGGGGTTGAAACGATTCGGCTGGCTCACGATTTGTGCTTTCTGAGTGCATCAATATTGCAATGCTCGTCAATCCAGAGTCGCGCCTGCTCGGCGGCGATGGCTCCATGACCAACTCCCACGCTGACCTGACGCAACGGACTGGCAACGACATCGCCAGCGGCCAAGATGCGCTTGTTCGAGGTGAACATCCGCTGGTCGGTAATCACATAGCCACCGTTGTTGAGATCGCAGATGCCCTTCACCAGCTCGGAGTTGGGGACTACTCCCAGGGCGGAGAAGATGCCGGTAACCTCCAGGGTACGCAGCTCTCCGGTCTCCACATTCTTGATCTCAAGCCCCTCAACATTGGATTCGCCGATAACCCGATGGGGAACATTGGGCAGCAGTACCTCGATGTTCGGGTCGGCAGCAACGCGCCACTGGAGAATCTTCACGGCGCGGAACTCGTGGCGGCGGTGGATAAGGTAGACCTTACGGCAGAGCCGGGACAGGTAAAGTGCTTCTTCGAGACCAGTGTCGCCACCCCCCACCACCACAACATCCCTGTTGCGGTAGAAGTTGCCATCGCAGGTGGCGCAGTAGGAGAGTCCACGCCCGACGTAACTGGCGGCTCCCTCGATAGGCAGGGGACGAGAAACCGCCCCGGTAGCTAGAATTACCATTCCAACACGATAGACCTCATCGTCTTCGTCGGTGAGAGTAATGCCATTCTCATCGACCTCCAACTTCTCGATGAGGGACTGTTCAGCCTCGAAGCCCAGATTCTCGGCATGTTTTACCAGCCGCTGGGAAAACTCCATCCCACTGATTGGTTCGGGAATGCCGGGGTAGTTCTCCAGATGGCTGGTGGTGGAAATCTGTCCACCAGCAATGCCATCGTTGAAGAGGATAAAGTCAACACCGCCACGTTTGGCGTAGATTGCGGCGGTGTAGCCAGCGGGACCGCCGCCGATAATCGCCAGTTCGAGCATCTTCATTCCGTCTTTTTCTTCGATCATCGTCCATCCTTGTTTGTTGTTTTTGCAATGCCGTTTGTTTCGTTTTGTAGGGGCACGGCGCGCCGTACCCCTACGTAGTTACCTTTGATAGCTTATTTTTGATAACTCTCCACCAGCTCTGCGACCTGTTCTCCGGCCTTTCCGTCACCGAAGTGGTCAGGACGGTCTGCTGTCGGCTTGAAGTTGCTCAGGCTGTCGCCAAGCTCCTCCGGCTCGGTCAGCCGATTCCAGCCGCTGGTTACTGTCTCGACCCATTCGCTCTGCGGCATCAGGGTCAGGCAGGGCGTTCCGTGAAGGTACGCCTCTTTCTGCAGCCCGCCGGAGTCGGTTACCAACAGCCGGGCGTGGCGCAGCAGAGCCTGCATCTCCAGGTAACCCAGCGGCGGAATCAGAATCTTCTCGTAGCGTTCGAGGAGGTTAAGCCCCTCCAGCACCGCCCGGGTTCGGGGGTGTAGCGGCAGCAGCACCGGTTCGTCGTGGTCGAGGAGGGTGTCGAGAATCGGCAGCAGCCGGGTCGGGTCGTCGGCGTTGCGGGGACGGTGAACCGTCGCCAGCAGATAACCGTTATCCGCCACCTGATGCTCCATCAGCGTCTCTTCCGCCTGAGCCTCAATCGTCGGCATCGCCCAGCGCAGCAGATCGTACATCACATCGCCGGTCAGGTGAACGCCCTCGTTCAGCCCCTCTTTGGTCAGGTTCGCCACAGCGGTCTCCGTGGCACAGAGGAGCAGGTCGCTGACATGGTCGGAGACGATACGGTTGATCTCTTCGGGCATCGCCCGGTCGCCAGAGCGCATCCCCGCCTCGATGTGGGCGAGGGGAATCCGCAGCTTGCTAGCTGCCAATGCCCCGGCGAGGGTCGAGTTAGTATCGCCGTAGATCAGCACCATCTCCGGCTCGTGCCGTCGCAGAACATCCTCGATCGCCGTGAGCATCTGCCCGGTCTGCCGACCGTGGCTGCCAGAACCGATACTCAGGTTATAGTACGGCTCCGCCATCTCCAGCTCTCGGAAGAAAACATCGGAGAGCCGGAGGTCATAGTGCTGCCCGGTGTGGATCAGCAGCTCCTCGATGCCCCGCTGGCTTAGGGCGCGAGAGACCACGGCAGCCTTGACGAACTGCGGGCGCGCGCCGACGATGGTGGCAACTTTCATTGTAGAACCTCTGGGTCTGTGAGCGAACAGCGTGAGCGGATGACCGTGGCGACCGATATCCTTCCCCCTCTGGGGGGAAGGTCGGGAAGGGGGGCTAACATGTAGTGGGTTGAAGTTACGCCCCTCACCCCCAGTCCCGTGGGACGAGTCTCCTCCCCAAAGGGGAGAGGGTGGCTAAAAGTCGACGAATACCTTGTTTTCTAAAAGGTTTCTCTACTTCAACAAATTGTTTACCTTACAAGAACCACGGCTGATTATACCAGCCTCGGTTCTGCTCTGCCAGAGTCGTTTGACTCTCTTCGTCCAGAACAGATATAATCAACACTCAGGTTTAATCAGGAGAGTCCTTTGCGTTTATCAAACAAAATTGCAGTCATGGGAGCCGGGAGCTGGGGAACCGCCCTGGCGACGACCTTCACCAATCCTGGTACCGAGATCGTCCTCTGGGCGCATACGCCGGAGCTGGCGGCGAAGTTGCGGGAACATCGCGAGAACATCGACTTCCTTCCGGGAATCGCTCTGCCCGCTGAGCTGACCATTACCGAAGGCATCGCCGAGGCAATAACCGGTGCAGGGGCAGTCTTCTCGATGGGTCCGGCGCAGTTCGCCCGCGATGTTATCACCCGCTTTCGTCCGTATCTACGCCGGGGTGCCATCGTCGTCAACGCCGCCAAGGGGCTGGAGCGCAGCACCGGGCAGACGATGACCGAGCTGCTGGAAGAGCTGCTCCCCGACCGCTTCCACAAGCGAATCAGCGTCCTCTCAGGGCCGAACTTTGCCAACGAAATCGGTGCAGGGCTACCCGCTGCCACGGTGCTGGCGAGCCGCTCAAAGGCGGCGGCGCGCTGGCTGCAAAATCTTCTCTCCAACGAAAACTTCCGCATCTACGCCAGCAACGACCCCATTGGTACCGAGCTTGGCGGGGCGTTG
>JAIOSI010000042.1 GCA_021107695.1 bacterium | reverse complement strand
TAGCGTTTGCCCTCGAAGGTTCCCGGTCGAAAGACCGCCTGCATCGCCGTGGAGCAGGCGGATCAGATCTTTTGGGAGGTGCGGGAGCAGATGGCTCTGCGCTTCAACAACCTCTATCTGGAGGCTGACCCCCGCGAATCCGACCCCCATTTCTGGGTTCCCCGCTGGTGTCCAACCCAGTGGAAAAAGCAGGACAAGTAGCAACACAACGGCGGGCATTTTGCCAATGAGGCAATGCCCGCCCTACATTTACCCTTTGTGATTGTTCATAATACGTTGGTAGGGGCGGATCGATTCATTGGATATCGGTGTCCGCCCTTGTCCAATAAGAGAAAAGGGCAACCACCGGAGGTTGCCCTTGCGTTAACAATCACCTTTATAACCCTGTCAATACTCAGCGACCAGCGGAAGCGGTTAAACGCGGGAAGAACCATTACCTGTTGTTAGCGGTCAGCCGCGAAGGCGCGAGCAGCCTCAGGCTGCTAAATCTCCCAGCTGGGTTCGGCTTTTTTTACCTCGAAGAGGATTCGATGGCTGACGGTGTACACACCAAAGCATTTATTGACGAACTTCTGCATCTCGGTGTGTTCGGGACCGTCGGAAAAGTCGGCGACCATCTCCAGGTAGAGGCGCGCGCCGAAGAGGGTGCCATCGCCGCTGCTCCGCCCGACGACGACCATCAGCCCCTTGTTGGATTCCTGAAGGTTGTCGAAGGTGTTAGGCGCATCAACAATGGCGCAGCTGATGGTGCCATTGCGGTCCATCCGCGCCGAGTTCATGCTACAGATTTCCTGCTTGCCGGTGCGGGAGTTAAAGGTGGAGAGAAACGCCATTGACTCCCGGCTGTTGACAAGCCCGCGTACCTTATTGAGAAGTCCCATAATACTCCTTCGGGCAGCGCAGTGCGCTGCACCACAGTACCGACCGACAGTCGGAAAACCTTTTAGAAAAATATGGGTTCGTAAAGTGGTTGTAGTAGGGGTACACCCGCGCGCGCTTAGTAATCACTGCCCAAGGCGAAACTGTGATGCACCGCACTGCCTGCCAGGCTGTAGTTCATCTTAGCCAACACCAAACGCGGGAATAGACGCTATCAGGCTGATTTTACAGTCGCGTAAGTAAGATGTAACGCTTGGCGTTGCCTACCAGGAGACGTCTTCGATCCGATTGGTTTCAGCGTTGAGCTGAACCCAGGCGGTTGAATCCTGATCGTAGTAGTCGGAAAGCCCCTGGTAGTCGGCGGCGGTGAAGAAGTACACCAGGGTGATGTCGCGTCCCTGAAAGTTGAAGAGTCTCCAGCAGAAATCGTAGCTGTCCAGGTCTTCGTCCACGCCGCTTTGGAAAGCAGTCAGGGCGGTCTGCATCCACTGGGAGACGCTGGTATCGTCGTAGCTGCCCTTCACGGCGGGGGGAGCATCGCCGGTCAGGTAGCCGGTGATGACATCTCCGGTGAGGAGCAGATTGGCGAAGTAACCCTCCGTCGCGCCCTCGACGTAGTAGTGGAACATCCAGCTGGGGTTGTCTGCGCTGTCGCCGAGTCGCCCGTCGCGGTCTGTCCAGATGGCAATGGTCTCCATCGGATAGGCAGCGGAGTTCCAGCCCCGAGCGAGACTGTCGGCCTGAGAGAGGGCGTAGCTGTAGTCGGCGATGCCCTTGCCATTGCCATCGCTGTGGACGACGATATAGTCGCAGGCCGTCAGCAGGAGCATAAGCGTGAGAGTGATTGCTAATCCGATTTTCATTCCGTCCTCGCTTGTCTCAACAGAGCCATTGATAATTTGAGCAAGTTAGTCCACCAAGCGAACCGCAAAGGTATCTTACCCCATTTTATGGCGCAGTGCAAGTCAACGCGGGGAAAGATGGTAACGTAACTATGTACAGCCTGCCTCCGGCATCCGTATGAGCAAACGACCAGCCGTGAAGGCTGGTCGTTTGAGAAGGGTAAGAGCTTATTCCTTAAACTGTTCCAGGTTGGCATCGTCCGGATGTTCCGGATTGAAAGCACGCTGTAGCTCCAGGGTCCAGATACCAGTGACCTCGTCGAAGGTACCCTTTGCCGTAACACTACCACCAGAACCGAGGGGAGCAGCCTTGTATGCTACACCAGGAATCTCGTCAAGAGCAGTCCAGTGCTTCCAGCCATTCGGCGAGTCGAAGGCGTGGTTTGGCGGGAGGGTGGAATATTGGATCTTCGTCTGGTCAATCCAATCGGGATTGTTGGGATAGTGAAATCCCTGAGGCTCACCACTAGTGTTATCGTCTTTCTGATCCTCGTGATGGAACCAGATTATCGGATACCACTCGTTATCGGGGAACTTCAGGTACCTCTCGTTGTGAACGTAAATCGGCTTGCCAGTGTCGTAGCTCATGCCGTTATACTCACTACTATCACCAATCATCCAGAAGTCCTCAGCCCAACTATTGGCGGACGTTCCATGCCAGTTGGTTATCGAGGCATCCCACCACCAAACATCAAGCTTCGGCGTCTGAACCACATGTGTATCGCTTGGTCCACTATCATCCGTAGCTGCCATAGCATCGGTCAGCTCCGGTGTACCGCCACCCCAGACAAGATCCCAGCCGTTTTCCCAGAATCCGTCAACGGACGGCTTAAAGACACCGTCATTATTCGCATCGCCCCAGGCGTCCCAGACAAAAGCAACTGTATCGGAATTGTAACCGTCGTTGGTGTGGCTTTCGCCGAAGAAGGTTGGCCAATGAGGATCATCGCCATTTGTAACCTGGAAAACCTTTTCCAGCCAATTGGATGAAATGGCGTCTTCGTCATGGTCGGCATAGACCCGGCAGCGGTAGTGATAGTTGTCTTCGGCACCACCGGGATCAAGCCACTGCATCGCAATGTAAAGGACACCCTTACCGCCCTCCATATTAAAGCAAGGAGCGATATCAACGGCGGTGACATCTCCACTGCTGACAACACCATCGGCACTGTAGCCGGGCTGTGACAGCTGAACCGTGTACCACTTGACATCACCATAGTCGCGGTGCCAGTCCTCAGAAGGACTAAGCACGCCATCGATCGTGGGAACATTGTTGATGTAGGTGGGCTCAAGACCGTTAGCGTAGCCACCATCACCCTCAAAATCCAGTATCAGCTGCGCCGTGTTATAGTTAACCACGGTCCAATCCAGGTTTTCCTGGTAAACCGCCGCCACCTGAGTACCTTCCCTGACGAACCCCTGCTGTGGAGCAGAGTCATCGGTAACAACGAGCGTGAAGGCCTGATCCAGATAATGGGCTTCCGGGAACACCAGACCAGGATCATCGGGCGCACACGCTGTGAAAATCAGCGCGGCAATCACAACTGTCCCTAGGATAAACTTGCGCACGTTACACCCCTCCTTGGGCTTTGTGTTTGGGATGTGCCAGTAAGCTGGCAACAAACTCGAAAAAAGTACGAGGTTCTCGTTCAAATGAAATCGAAAATGGCTATCGGCACGATATAAAGCACAACAATCTAAAGCAGATGAACAGAAACGACCAACACTTCAACAAAACAGAACGCCCACAATATCAAGAGGTTACAGATAAACCCTTCCACATCCCCTCAATCAAAGTGACTTTCTCCTTGCCTTCTGCTCATGGTAGCGTGGATAGGCTATCATAGCTTCAAGAGCCTGTCAAGATTTTTTCCTTTCGCATTTAGTCCTGTTTAGGATTTGGATTTATCCCCACGGACACACTCCCGTTGGTCGCTCGCAAGTATCCTTTGGCAAACAGGGACTTCCAAGACGATTTTCCAGGCGAAGCCCGATACTGTGGTGCAGCGCACCGCGCTGCTGCTCTCGCTGGTTGCTCGTAGATTTTGGTTTGATGTTGTATTTGCTCCGGGCAACGACTACAAAGGGCGGACACCGATATCCAATGAATAGATCCGCCCCTGCAAAACCATTATGACTCCATAATTTTCACAGATAGACCAGCAATTATCAGCCGTGTTAGTATCCCTTGTTAAGCTGGTACTCGGACGATCACACGGCAGGAGGCGTTTTGGATCTGTTTCAGGCGGGCGCGTTAGGGTTTATTCAGGGAGCGACGGAGTTCCTGCCGGTCTCCAGCTCTGGGCATCTGGTGCTGATGGGGCAGCTCCTCGGCGTAACGCCGGAGTCGAACCTGACCTTCGGCATCTTCCTCCACCTTGCCACGGCGTTGGCGGTAATTATTTATTTCTGGAAACGCTTCGGCGGGCTGGTGCGGGTCTTCTTTGCCAATCCCCTGCGCAAGCTACGGCGAACGGAGATCCCCGACAACGACCGCCGTCTCGGTCGGCTGCTGATAGGGATCATCATCGGCACACTGCCAGCGGTGGCAATCGGGCTGTTATTAAAGGATAAAATCGACGCCGCCTTTCAATCGCCGGAGCTGGCGAGCTGGATGCTCTTCGTTACAGCGGCGATTCTCTTCAGCCTCAAGCTCTTCCGGCGGAAGGGCGGAGCAACCGATACCTCCCCACCGCCCGATGGCGCAGGGGAAAAATCTCCGGCTCCGGTCTGGTGGAAGGCTCTGCTGATCGGGCTGGCTCAGGCTCTGGCGATTCTGCCCGGAATCAGCCGCAGCGGCAGCACCATCGCCGCCGGGATTCATCTGAAGGAAGACCAGAAGCAGGTGGCAGAGTTCAGCTTCCTCCTCTCGCTGCCAGCGATTCTCGGTGCCAATCTGCTGGAGATCGGCGATGTCATCAGCAGCGGAGACTGGCTGCCCTGGCCGGTTTACCTCGTCGGCGGGCTGGTGGCGTTCGGCACCGCCTTTGCGGCGATTAAGATTGTGATGAAGACCGTCAGCACCGGACGCTTCTGGCTCTTCGGCTTCTGGTGCATCATCGCCGGCGTGGCAGGATTGATGTTGGTCTCTTGACGTTGTAGGGGCAGGTCCCTGTGCCTGCCCTGATATTTACGAGGGCGAACACAAGGTTCGCCCCTACAGATTCTTCAACCCAACAATAAAAATGGCTAAACGAAAAACCAGCCGTCGCAAACGCAAAAGCCGCAAGAGTCCCGGAGCGGGGATTCTCTCCCTGGTCATCAGCGGCTTCTCCCTGCTCTGCATTGTCCTTTCACTCTCCGGGGAGGGCGCGGCCTACGGCTTCGTCGGCGACCTCGGCGCAAAGTGGGGCGAAGCTCTGCTCTGGCTCTTCGGCTATCCGGCCCTCGCCCTCTGCCTGATCGGCGGGTACTTCGGCGTGGAGCTGCTCCGTGGCTCCCGACAG
>JAIOSI010000023.1 GCA_021107695.1 bacterium | reverse complement strand
TTCCCGTAGTCCTCGTTGGCAGCCAACGCTCCAGCGACCGCCCCTCCTCGGCCGCCGCCTTTAACCTACAGTGCGCAGCACAGTCCGCCGCCTTTGGCGACATCGCCGAGGTAATGGTCTGCATGTTCGGTCCGACCTCCGACCGCTACAACCTCCTCCACCGGGGAACCCGGGTTCGCAAGATGCACTCCAGCTATCGCAGCACCTTCCGCACCCTCGGCGACATCCCCCTGGCCACCGTGGAACCAACCGACCCGCCCAAGCCGATTCGCACGGACTACAACAAGCGAAACGCCGACCGCAAGCTCAAGCTCTACGACACCTTCGAAGAGCGGGTCGCCATGCTTTACTACTATCCCAATATGCACCCGGACATCGTTGACTCCATGGTCGATAATGGCTACAAGGGAATCCTCATCGCCGGAACCGGGCTGGGACATGTCAACAAGCCACTCTATCCCGCGCTCAAGCGAGCCGTGGACAGCGGAGTCGCCGTTTACATGACCGTCCAGACTCTCTGGGGCTACGCCCAGATGTACGTTTACGACACCGGGCGCGACCTGATGGAACTCGGCGTTGTTCCCCTGGGCAACATGCTCCCCGAGGTCGGCTACATCAAGCTCGGCTGGGCGTTGGGCATGAGCAGCGACCTCGACGAGGTCAAACGCCTCATGCTCGACCCCATTGCCGGCGAAATCACCCCTCGCGAGCAGTACAACGCCTACGTCGTCCTCCAGGGCGGAATGCCCGAAGTGGACGAGTTCCTCCACAACAACTGGCGTTAGGCAACGCGTTGCGTCGCATCACACTTTCGCGGCTGACCGTTTTAGTTAAGCTACGGTTATCTCCGCGTACGCGCTCCCGCTGGTCGCTCCATTAGAATGCTTTTGATGTTGCAGGGGCGACCGTCCACGGTCGCCCGGCAGCTTAAAGCTGCACATAGAGCTGCATCACACTAGCGTAGGGACACGGTATGTCGCGCCCCTGCACCAAAGGCAGAAAACCATAACAATCGTTGGTACGTTTGCAACATGGGGGAAACTCTGCTACAATGACAGGCGTTGGTGATTGGAATTGGCTGAGGGGCTAGCAGGCAAAAGGACAATGAATCATGCTGACTGTAGATAAAATCAGAAATCTGATGATCTTCGCTGGTCTAGACGATGAGGAATTAGCTACCATCGCCGAACAGCTTGAGCTGGAGACCTTTGAGAAAGACGATCTCGTTTTCAACGAAGGGGACACAGGGGACAAGTTTTACATCGTTGACGAGGGCATGGTCTCCATCTCCCTGGACATCGAGGGTATCGGCTCCGAGGAGCTGATCTACCTGGAGCGCCCGGCGGTCTTTGGCGAGATGGCTCTGATAGATGCCGCGCCACGCTCCGCCTCCGCCATCTGTCGTAAGCCGACCAAGCTGCTTTCGCTGAACAAATCCAGCTTCGAGAAGCTCCTCGAAGAGAACATCGGTCTGGGCAATAAAATGATGATCTCCTTCATCCGCATTTTCTGTTCTCGCATTCGCAAGTCTAACGACAAGCTCCGCAACTACTTCCTCATCAACCGCGCCTGGGGCTAGCAGCTTAAAGCTGCACATACTTTCGCGGCTACACAACCAGCCGGATAGTCTCTACTCCCGCGCCTGGGACAACTGAGACGGACAGAGCTTCGTCCAGAACACCAGCACCATATTTTACAGCTCTTGCCAGTCACCTATACTTGATGAGTGAGATATTTCAAAGGTCTTTGATTATGAATACTGCTGAGGTTCTGAAAAAGACCTACATCTTCTACACCCTGACCGACGACGAACTGGCGGTGCTTTCCGAACATGCCCAGGTGGTGGACTTTCCGAAGGACAGTGTCATCTTCAGGGAGGGCGAAGACGGTGGCTCGCTTTATATCGTCAAGTCGGGAAAGATTGCGGTGAAGAAGTCCCTGGGAGAAGGTCGAGAGGCGAACCTCGTTGACCTGACCCAGTTCTTCTTCTTCGGAGAGATATCCCTCTTCGACGGTGGCAAACGCTCCGCCACCTGTGTTGCCGCTGAGGACTCTGCCTGCATCGTCATCGAGAAGGCGGACTTCTGGGCAACGATGCGTGCCAATCCTCTCTCGGCGAATAAGGTCTATCGGGCGATTCTCTCTGTCCACACCAACGCCATTCGCAGAGCCAACGATCGCTTCAGAAAGTTCCTCGGTCAGGCATTGGATAACGTGTAAACTTGGTTTTGGCAATAGGTATAAACATTTAACGACAAGGGGCGTTTGCCCCTTGCTGCTTAGAGAGCTGCTCCGGTAAAGGCATTTTCTATGAAAATCATGCTTCTGCTTGCTATCCTGCTGACCCTTGTCGGGGTTGGTTGCGCCGCCGAAGGCGAAGAAGAGGTCGGGGCTCCGGTGCTTCCGCCGCGCCCTCTGCTGGAGGTCAGCCTTCCCGCGAACTCGCTTGACTATACTGCCGCTATTGAAGCCAAGCTCGCCGCTATGGCAAGGGATACTGCGGCAACAAAAATCATTTTCAGTGAGTTGCTGACGGTTCCCGCCGAGACCGAGATTCACTACGAACCAACCTATCGTGATGCCGCCTACGACCTCGCCGCCCTGTTTGGGCTGGAAGACCGGGCGATTGAGGCTCTCTCCACCGGAACCGATGCCGCTATTCTGCTGACTCTGGGCAGTGACTTCGACTTCAATGAGCTGCGTCTCTATCCTGCGGGACAGGTACCGGTCATCACGCCGGAGGAACTGACTGAGCTGGGCTACGACAGCGGAACGGTGGTCTATGTTGACCTTACCGCCCGCCGGTCCACGCTGTTTATGGAAGGCGAAATCATCAAGACCTGGCCGGTCTGTATCGGCAAACCGGAGACTCCAACTCCGCCGGGGGTTTACTCGATCATCCGGCTCAAGGCTGACCCGATCTGGAGCTGGGAAGGCAGACGCTACGCCTCCGATGACCCTGAGAACGGGCTGGGCGCGCGCTGGATCGGGATTAGCCTGCCGACCTACGGAATGCACGGCACGAACGAGCCGGACTCCATCGGCGGCGCGCTGTCTCACGGTTGTGTGCGCTCCAGCAATGAAGATGTGATCGAGTTCTTCGACTATCTGGAGATGGGTGATACGATTATCTGGGCAAAGGACGGCACGACGATTGAATAAGCGTTAACTTTGC
This sequence comes from bacterium, assembly GCA_021107695.1. GTDB lineage: Bacteria > RBG-13-66-14 > RBG-13-66-14 > RBG-13-66-14 > RBG-13-66-14 > JAIOSI01. The sequence continues at coordinate 3,169 of JAIOSI010000023.1, read as the reverse complement.
AAAAAAACGCCCCCTGCCGTTACGGCGAGGGGCGTTTTAGTATCTTGCTGAAAATATGCAGCGAGCAACAGGAACGTATCCGTTAAGGCACAAAATCAGTCGGCTGAATCCCGTTGTTATGCCTTCGTGCTTAGTGAGTATTGCATCTGTGTGGCAGCCCCAAAACCTAGCAGCCACCTCAAGGAGGCGAATTGATCTGTCTTTATCGGTACAAAGCCAAGACGTTCATACAAGCGCCGAGCTGCGGGATTCGTGTCAATTACATCAAGGCGAATCGACCGATACTCATCTTTTTTTGCGTATTCAATGAGGCGATGCAATAGAGCTGTGCCAATGCCGCTGCCACGCATTTTGGTAGAAACACCTATTCCGTCCATAATCAATTGGTCTGCGACCTGATTTCTCTTAAACAGTGCAAGCAAGAAGATGGCACGAATTGCTCCCCAATAACCAAGTATTCTTTTCAACAAACGAAAAGAAATCCCACCGGTCAGCGATCCTTTTTCCGTCTTAAAACCTGCGATACCAACCATTTTCCCGTCGTGTATTGCAACGAAAGAAAACTCCGGACTCAAGCCCTCTTTCAGAATTGCTTTTCGTGAGATAGGGTTAGGGATCGCTATTGAAAGCTTGGCTCCAAACGCTGCATCATACAACTCAGCTGCCGATGTCCGCAGCTCATCAGGAAAACCTCGCTGAGTACTAATATTTTTACTCATAGTAATAGAGGATTGCTAAAAAATTCGACCTATTTCCGGACAGCAGTCGTATTCCTGGTCATCAGAAAGGAGAGAACTGTTCATCAAGCATAAAATATGTAGCGACCAACGGGAGCGTATCTGCGGGAATAACGGCTATCCGTCTTAGTCGTATTCGCAAAAGTAAGATGCAACGCTTGGCGTTGCTACTTCGGGTGCATGATGGCGCAGGGGATGATCATCTCCTGCATCGAGATTCCGCCGTGCTGGAAGGCACCAGCGTAGAACCGACGCTGCTCATTTCGATTGTGAGAGAAGACGAAGTTGAAGTCTTCCAGGGCGAGAAGATAGTTCTTGCCGACAAACTCCGCTGGCAGCATCCAGTCGTTGGGGTGGTTAATCAGCAAGGCTCCCTCGCCATTGGTACGCAGGCTCGGTCCGAACCAGAGCCGCAGCCCCTTGGTTGTGTTTTTATCGCAGTAGGCGATGACGGCACGCTCGGTCTGGATGCTGCCGTGGTCGCTGGTGATGATGACGGTTACGTCCTTCCGCGATAGCTCCTTTAGTACCTTCGCCAGCCCGGAGTGAGCAAACCAGGAGGCTGCCAGCGAACGGAATCGCTGGGGGTTGTCGCTGATTTCACTTAGCGGCTCAAAGTGAGAACGCTCATGGGTCAGAATGTCTAAGAAGTTGATAACCAGTGAGTAGAGGGTCGGATTCTTCCAGCTTCGGAAAAGCTCCAGCAGGTCAATATCAGAGCGACTTCCCCGGGTTTTTTTGTACCTGGGACGATGAAGCGGCTGGATTCCTTCCCGTTTCAGGTAGTCATTGAGGTAGATCCCCTCGTGGCGGTTAAGGCTTGCCGATTCATCGGAACGCTCACGCCAGCTATCCGGGCATAGTTCTGACAGCTCCAGAGGGAACAGCCCTGAGAAGATTCCATTTCGAGCGTAGTTGGTACTGGTCGGGATCAGAGAGAGATAAGGGAAGTCATCGATCAGCCAGTCCGTCTCCAAAATCCGTCGGAACATCAGCCAGGCATCGTAGCGCATCGCGTCAATCACGATCAGATAAACAGGATGCCCGGTATCGAGGAATGGCACCACAACCTGGGGCAGCAGATCAACGGAGAGAATTGGACGGTTGCCGGGGCTTTTTACCCATTCTGGATAATGCTTGATGATGTGCTGGCTGAAGTGATGATTGTCGTCGTGAATAAGCTGGCGATGGAGATCGAGGAGGACTGGATCCCCGGTCCCCTCGATGGCGATATCCCACTTCATCAGCGAGACGTAGCGTTCCAGCCACTCTTCGGTATTGTCAATATCCTCTCGTGTTCGATCAAGCTGACTCAACTCCGCCATGTAACGCTGGGTGAAGCTGGCGGTCTCTAAAGCACTACGGTCGAGTATGCGCTTCAGCACACTGGTTAGCTGGGTCGGCTTGACCGGCTTGATGACGAAGTCTTCGGCAGCCAGACCGTAGGCCTCGTCCATCAGACCCTCGTCCTCGTTCTTGGTTACCATTACCACAGGCAGTTCGGGCTTGATGCGCTTCAGCTCGGTCAGCGTCTGGGTTCCGGAAAGACCCATCATCTGTTCATCAAGCAGTGCCACATCGAAGCGACGCTCGAAGACCTGCTCCAGAGCGTCATCGCCGTTGGTTACGCCAACGACCTCGTAGCCGTGAAGCTCCAGATATTTAATCTGCGAGCGCAGCAGTTCAATCTCGTCATCAACCCAGAGTATGCGTCGTTTTTCCACAATAACCTCGTTGAAACCTTTTCTTATGTAATCTCATTGATGTTGCTACTTTTCCGCCGGAAGAAAGATGATAACCCGGGTTCCCTGCTCCGGAGTGCTTTCAAGGCGGATCTTCCCGCTGTGGTATTCGGTGACGATTCTCTTAACCAGAGTCAGTCCCAGCCCCCAGCCCCGCGCCTTGGTAGTCTGACCGGCATCAAAGGCGTGGCGACGGGTATGTTTATCCATTCCGGGACCGTTGTCAGAGACGATCAACTCGATCCCCCGATTAACCGGATGGAGTTCCACCCGAATCAAGCCGGTGGGTTTTTCCTTAACCGGAGCCTGAACTGTGCCATCGGGACGTAGGTCGTCACGGTTCCAGGCGGAGAGAGCCTGAGAAGAGTTCCTGACCAGATTCTCAATAACCCAGCCGATGAGCGGTCCGTTAATCGGAGTGGGAGGAACATCGTGGAGTTCACCTTCCAGGCGAATCCGGTTTAATGAGATACGCCGTCGACAGTAATCCAGTGCCTTTTCGATCTCCGGCTTCAGCGGCAGAGCCGTTATCTCTGGCTTGCTGCCGATTTCACCGAAGCGATGGGTAATCTCCTCCAGCCGCCCGATGTCCGAGGAGACCTCACCGATAACCTCTGGAAGCTGATCCGGACGCTCACGCAAAATCTCCAGCCAGCCCAAAAGGCTGGAAAGCGGCGTACCGAGCTGGTG
>JAIOSI010000191.1 GCA_021107695.1 bacterium | reverse complement strand
CAACAGAAATATCCTTTTCTTATCTGGCAGAATCCAGAATACTACTACCTACGCTTTATTCACGGACACAACACTTGGGGAGACGAACATTTTAGACTTAAAAAGCGGTGGCGTGGCTCCCGTCGAGGTCTGGATGCCGAGGCGCGACGCTATCTCAAATCCGTTCTGCCGCTCTACAAACCAGTAGTAGGTTAAATCACTTAGGATAAATCCATGTGGGAAGTCATTAAATCAGCCCTGAAAACCCTCGCGGCGCACCGGATGCGCAGCTTCCTCACCATGCTCGGAATCATCATCGCCGTGATGACCGTGGTCTCGATCCTCTCTCTGGTCGGCGGGCTGGACAGCTACGTCAAGGAGCAGATCGGCAACCTCGGCGCGAACAGCTTTATCATCACTCGAATGGGGATGATCTCCTCGGAGGAAGAGTATCTGGAGGCTGCCAAACGCCCGGACATCACCCTGGCACAGTACCGCAAGCTCCTTCGCTCCCTGAAGGGAGACTACCTCTACGCCACACCCCGGGTTAACTCCCATCTCAGTCTCTCGTACGAGGGGGTTCAGCTCAGCTTTATCCGCACCACCGGAACTGGTGCCGACAACATCAATATCAACGAGCGTTCGCTTGCGAACGGACGCTACTTCACTGCTGGCGAGGTTTCCGGAAAGCGCGCGGTAACGGTTATCGGCTACGAGGTCGCCCAGGAACTCTTTGGCGACGCCGACCCCATCGGTAAAGAGATTAAGGTCGGCGACCGCCCCTTCACCGTCATCGGCAGCTACGCCGAGCAGGGCAAGATGATGGGGCAGTCGATGGACGACTTCATCGACATCCCCTACACCACGATGCTGAAGAGCTTCGGCTTCCGGCGGTCAATCGCCATCAGCCTGCGGGCAAAGACTCAGGAAGAGCTTGCCGCCCTTCTCGACCTGGCGGAGCAGGAGTTCCGCCGCATCCGCAGGGTCAAGCCCGACGAAGCCAACGACTTTGGGGTCATCACCGAGGACATCCTCGTCAGTGCCTTTGAGCAGATGAGCGGGGTGATCTTTGTCGTGATGATTGCCGTCGGCGCGGTGAGCCTCCTCGTCGTCGGAATCGGCATCATGAATGTGATGCTGGTCGCCGTCAGTGAGCGCACCAGAGAGATCGGCATCCGCAAGGCGGTGGGTGCGCGACGACGAGACATCCTCAATCAGTTCCTCACCGAGGCAGTGGTAATCTCGGTAATCGGCGGGATAATCGGCTTCGCTCTGGGAACCCTCCTCGGCGACTTCATCGGCAGCATGGTCGAGCTGCCGTCGCAGATTGATATCGGCACGGTAATCATGGCAATCGGCTTCTGCGTGCTGGTGGGGGTCAGCTTCGGCATCTTCCCCGCCCTCCGCGCGGCATCGCTCGACCCAATAGAGGCACTGCAAAAGGTGTAGTTTGTCAACCGGATTCTGCTCACAAATCAGAGCAAACAAAAGGAACCTTGCAGGGTTCCTTTTTTAATCCAGTGCTGCGCTGTCGCTATCCCGTCTTCTTCAACTCCGGCTCGCGCTTGCCGACCAGCCGCTTCAGGTGTCCCTCCAGCAGGAAGCTGATCGGATGCTCCAGGTAGTGAATCGGCTCCATGTAGCAGCTCATGTAGCAGAGATGCCCGCAGTGATGACGCGGCGCGGTGCGGTAGGCTCGCTTCAGCACCGCCCAGAGGCTCGGCTCTTCCAACAGATTCGCCGCCTTCCAATGCACCTTCGTGCAGGGGTAGAAAACCTCGCCCAGCGGTCCGACCTTTGGCGTTACGGTGGCGTAGCAACGGTAGGGCAGAAAGTCCCGCACCCGGCGCAGGTAGAGGTTCGTGTTGAGGACAGGGTAGCCCTGCTCCTTGCGCCGGATCAGCTCGTCAATCAGTGCCTGATACTGTGGGTTGCCGACTAGCTGAGGGTTTGGCGTGAAGCCGTCCACTCGCGGTACGGCGTTGAAGGAGACCCCTATCTTGGCGGCGAAGTCGAGGATTGGCAGAATCTGGTCGAGGTGATCGGGGAGGATGACGGCGTTGATGTTGATCTGGAAGCTCTTCTCGTCCTGGGCCGCCGCGTACCTGCGCAGCGCGCCCATCACCCGCTCGGTGGCTCCCTTTACGCCGACGAGAGAGTCCCAGACCGCCGGGTCAGTGGAGTCGAGACTGACGATTAACTGGTCAACGCGGTCGAGGATGCCCTCGTGCCGGTGCATGTTGAGCAGATTGGTGTTGAGGATGAAAGGCGCGAAGCCGAGGTGATAGCCGTAAGCCATAACCTCGTCAATGTCTTTGCGGATGAGCGGCTCGCCACCGGTAATGTCCAGTGCGGGAATGCCCGGGCGGATCTTCTCCAGCACCCGCAGAACATCTTTCGTTTCCAGCTCCCGACGATCCATTTGCGGATAGCCGCAGTAGCCGCAGCGCATATCGCAGCGATTGGTGATGTTATAGCTTGCCAGAACGGGATAGACCTCCCGCCCCCGCGCGCTTTGCTTCTGAAAGCGCACCTTGAGGATGTCCCGCCCCAGATTAGCCAGCCACTGCCCGCGCAATCGCTTGAGACTAAGAGACATGGGAACTCCTCTGGTTACTGGTTGGGTCGGCTAGATCCCGAAGAACACTCGCAGGCCAACATATCCGCTGCTGGTGAGCTTATCTTCCTCGTGGAAGAAGAAGGTATAGCCGCCACTCAGCCCGATGTGAAAGTCATGGGACAGCTTCCAGGCGATATCGAGGAAGGGGTCAACGCAGAGGAAACCGGATTGATACAGCTCCACCTGATGGTTGCCGCTACCCTGTTCGTCGAGGATTCTCTCGAACTCGTACCCCCCACCGCCAAGGAGAATCGGCAACGAGATCGTCAGCTCATCGGAAATGGTAAGGTAAGGTTCAAGGATTGCCCCAACGATGCGCATAGACTGGTCGATGCTCTCGTCATCGGGTCCGCCAATCGACAGCATCGAGCTTACACCACCACCGCCAAAGCGCAGCCAGTCATTGACCGTGGTATAGCCCCGTCCGCCAATCATGATGAAGTTGCCGGAGAAGCTATCGGAGACCCGACCAAGGTCGTAGAAGTAGTAGCGGGTCATCGGTCCGCCACCGACTAGGCTATCGCCGACAGGCTCGGTGGGAAGAGGGCTTGCCAGAGCGGCAGCAATCACGAGGAGACTCAGCAGAATTGTGAGGTATCGCATTTACCTCTTTATGTAGCAGTAGGTTTTGAGACGAATACGCGAGTAGCCCTCGTTCAGGCTGTAGCTTCGACCTTCTCCGGCAGGCTGAGTGCGCCCACCGGGCAGAGCTTCACACAGATTCCACAGGCGGTACACTTCTCTTGAGCCACATTGAGGGTTAGCTCGTCGAGGACAAGGGCAAGCGTTGGGCAAACCCCGACGCAGCCGCCACAGTAGGCGCAGAGATGACGGTTGATGGACAGCACGCTGTTCCTCTCTTGCTTCGTAATTTCACACTGGGGGCAAAAACCCGGAGCGGGCTGATGCCGAAACAACAAGCCAGCAAAACCAATAACAGACGAGACAAGTCAAGTTTAGCATCGCTATCGTGAAGCGTCAACAGAGCCAGTCCTCAGATGGTGAAGGGCAGATTAACAAAAGGGCGAAGACAATTCTCAATAGAATCGCTTTGTCCCTACAGCAGCGCGGTGCGCTGCCCCCGGAAACCCCAGGGGTCGTTCGCCCACATCGGTTACTTGTAAATCTGGAGTAAACGACGTAGGGGCCGACCTTTAGGTCGGCCCGCAAATGTGTGTAGGATGAAAAAAGGGCGAAGACAAGCTTCGCCCCTACGATCATTCTCCCCTCTGGAGAGAGGGGTTACCGACTAACCACCGCGCGTTTGGTAATTGCCTCGCTGTCGGTCTCAAGGCGGAGCAGGTAAACTCCCGTTGCTGAGGTCGAGCTATCCCAGCTTACGGAATGCCGT
>JAIOSI010000242.1 GCA_021107695.1 bacterium | reverse complement strand
GCCGCTGGCCTTAGCCCGCAAGACCGGCGAGTTGGTGATGAAGCATCGCTTCCTGGCAATTGTCTTGATCCTGCTGCTCTTCTTCATTATTCCCGGCGCGGTGATACTGTTGCTCGGCTAAAACGACAGACACTTTTTTAAGACCACAGGAGAAACCTATGTTCAGCAAATTCATGTCCGCCTGGCACAGTAAAGCTCTCCTCTCTCAGGCTCTCGAACGTACCGAAAAGATGCTCAACTCTGTGGCAAAGAGCCATCGGCTGGTCATCGGCTGCCTGGTAAAAGGCAGTAAGTGCGACGTTGATATCTACGCCCGTGATCGCTACATCAACCACATGAGTCGTGAGGTTCGCCGCTTGGTGGCGGAGCATCTGGTCATCAACCCAAAGCGCGACACCGTTGCCGCCTTGGTGCTGCTCAACGTGGATATCGACATCGAGCGTTGCGGCGACTTCACCAAGAACATCATGGAGCTTGCCGACCACTACGACCGTCCCTTTACCGAGTCGATGGGCTACGAGGTTCTCTCGGAGCTTGAGAGGTTGGTGAGCGAGGACTTTGACCTGACCCGCAAAGCGTTCAAAGAATCCGACAACGAGGCGGCGGCGCAGGTGCTGGAGAATCACAGGATTGTCTCTACCAAGTCCGACGGGCTGATCGAAAAACTTTTCTACGCCGAAGAGAAGCTGGACCCCAGAGATGCCATCTTCTGCACCCTGCTCTCTCGCTATCTAAAGCGGATCAACGCCCACCTGATGAACGTCGCCTCCACGGTGATCAATCCCTTCGACTGGGTCAGCTACCAATACGACGGCGACCCGGCAGATGCGGAGGAACTCGACTAGGCAACGCAGTGCGTTGCATCACACTTTCGCGGATACGAGTTTAGCCGAACGACACTAGTACCCGCGTTTAGTATCAACTAAGACGGTGTGGCGGTCACAACCAGCAACGCCAGCTTGAAGCTGGACACAGGTTCACGGCTGACCGTCTTGATAGAGTTATGATCATCCCCGCGTACACGCTCCCGCTGGTCGCCCCGGTGTTTCGGGAGATGCACAGCCTGTAGCAACGCCGGGAATGAATGAGAGAAGAGGTCGCCGATGCGACCTCTTTCGTTTAGCTTAACTCTGACTTTAGTATCCGATAAAGTAGCCGCCGGTATCGATCCACTCTCGCAGCAGGGTCAGCTCTTCGGCGGTGAGCATCAGGGTGTGGTCTGCTCCACGGAGCGAGACCTCCGGCACATCCACACAGACGGTGTAGAGCGGCGAGGAGTCGGCATCGTAGAGCCGAACCAGCGGTTCGTCGCCAGCGGTGTAGGTTTCGGGATGAGCCATGTTGACCCCACCCGCCGCCCAGTCGTCATCGTGACAGATGACGCACTTGCTGGTCAGGAACGGCTCGACCACGGTCCAGTCCAGGTAGTCTGGCTCGCAGATGTTGGCGAGGTTCACTCCACTGGTCAACAGCAGAACGGTTGCGCTGAGGATAAAGGCTAGCTTGATTGGGAAAGACATTTGCTCTCCTCTTCGGGTTGGTATCGCACTGTGTTGCCAGCGGTACTGTCAAACGATATGTGTAAGCGACCAGCGGGAGCGGGATACCTCATGGTCTTCTGGGCGAAGCCCAGTTCTGTGATGCAACGCACTGCGTTGCTACTCCGGGGGCAGTGCGAGGAAGATTCGTCCGCCAGAGTTCCAGGCGTAGAGCAGCAGGGCTTCATCGGTGTCCCCCACCAGCTCGGCAAACTCCGCCGGGGATCGAACATCTTCGTCGCCAACGCTGAGGATAATCATTCCCACATACAAGCCTGCCTGGGCGGCAGTGGAGTTTCTCTCAACCTCGGTAACCACCACGCCATCGGTGCCGTCGTAGCCAAGCTGGGCGGCGAGGTCTCCGGTGAGGGTCTCCACGGTGATACCCCGTGTTGTGGCTTGCTGAGGAGCGTGATTGTGAGAGGGTGAGCCGCCACTGCGGGTTAGCTCCGCCGGGCGTTCGCCCACGGTAAAGCTCAGTTCGTGCAGCTTGCCGTGGCGGAGAACCGTCAGGGTTAAGGATTCCCCCGGACGGGCGGCGGCAACCTTGTTGCGTAGTTTGCTGGCATCGTCCATTGCTTCATCGTCGAGGGCGGTAATCAGATCGCCAGCTTTGAATCCGGCGTCGTCCGCCGGAGTATCGGGAAGTACCTCGCCGATCAGCACTCCCGCTGTCCCGTCCGGTAGTTCCAGTGCCTCTGCCAGCTCCGGGGTAACATCCTGCAGGGTAACCCCGAGCCAGCCCCGTGTTACGGTTCCGGTCTCGATGAGCTGCTCCATGATGTTCCGTGCCAGATTGATCGGAATCGCAAAGCCAACGCCCATGTAGCTTCCGGTCTGGGTGGCGATGGCGGTGTTGATGCCGACGACCTCACCGGCAAGGTTCGAGAGCGCGCCGCCGGAGTTGCCCGGGTTGATTGCTGCGTCGGTCTGGATAAACTCCTCGTAGTCGGCAAGGTGCATGTTGTCTCGTCCGAGTGCACTCACAATCCCGGCGGTTACGGTACTCTCCAGCCCAAAGGGGCTGCCGATTGCCACTACCCAGTCTCCCACAAAGAGACTGTCGGAATTGCCCAGCGTCGCCACGGGAAGCTCATCGGCTTCGACCTGGATAACCGCTAGGTCGGTTCCGGCATCGGCTCCGATAACAACCGCTGGTAAAGAACGCCCATCGGAGAGATGAACGGTAATCTCCTCGGCATCGGCAACCACATGATTGTTGGTAAGGATATAGCCCTCGTCGCTCACGATCACGCCGGAGCCCATTGCCTGGGTGTAGTATTCGTCGATGTCGCCGCCGGGATGTTCAAAGGGCGAGCCGCCGAAGAAGTCGTCAAAGGGGCTTTCGCCAAAGAACTCCTCGAACATATCGCCACCGAACTCGTGGTACGAGGTGTCGGAGTATTTAATGACCGTCTCCACCTGCACCACCGCCGGACTGACCACCTGATTGACTGCCACGAAGGCCTTGTCGGTATCGGCTAACGCGCTGAGTTCCTCCCGGCTGAAGAGCGGAGCGGCAGGGGCAGCAGAGGAGCCTGAATCCGAGCCACCGAGGTACATAATCGTCATCAGCGTGCCAAGACCAAGCACCACAACGGCGAGGGCAATCGCCACAATCTTCCATTTCAACAGAGTGTCCATTTTTCTCCTTACCTTTTACCTTTCAAGTCGAAGTACGCCAAACAGTTTCCATACGAGGTCAGAGCCGCTCAGGTTCCTGCCAGCTTGAGCAGCATCGAGTATAGCTCCATATAAGATAACGTCAACGAAAAACCTCCCCGCTGGGAGGCTCATTTGTTCGCATCCATCGCATTCGATGATTGCTACAGCAGGTAGCGCAGCTTTGCCAGCAGCCCCGGCGAGTTCGTAACCACCGAGGTCAGCAGGGATATCACGCCGGAGCCTTTCCTGCCCTCGCGCCAGCGTTCCATCTGTTGATTCATTACCGAGATAAGCTCGTCGAAGTCCCTGTCGGTCAGGTGGAGGTAGAGGCGACGTAGCCGGGCGTAGCGTTTCAGACTCTTGCCAACGCCTTTTGCCCAGCGTTTGGGGTAATCGCTCAGAGACTTCTTTGTGAGACTGTCCGCAGCGAAGGCAGCCAGCAGAACCTCGGCGGCAAGCTCCGCACCCTGAAGGGCGTTGGCGATTCCCCCGCCGGAGAGCGGCTCGGAATGCCCGGCAGCGTCCCCCACAAGGATAAGGTTATCAGCGATGATCTTCCGGGGCGAGTTGAGGGCGGGAATAGAGCCGTTGTTCAGTTCGACGATTTTGACCATCGGCAGCTTTTCTTTGGCGAGCTTATGAAGGTAGTAATCCGCCCGCTCGATTCCCTCACGAGCCGGATCGATGCTGACTCCGATGTTGGCTCCACCGTTGCCGGTGGGGAATGCCCAGGCGTAGCCTCCCGGCGTAACCTCTTCGCCCAGATAGAACCGCAGCAACGGACGTTCTTCGACCGGGTAGTTGACTACATGGGCCTGGGCGCAGGAGTGCGCCCGCCTGAGAGGCCAGCTACCGCTCAAGCCTACCCAGCGGGCGACCTGTCCCTCAACGCCGTCAGCACCGACCAGCAGTCGACAGTGCAGCGTCTTGGTTTCTCTATCCTGGCGTAGTGTAACCCGCCAGCCAGCGGCTTCTCTTTCCGTAGAGAGTACCTGCACCCGGGTACGTACTTTTGCTCCAGCCTGTACCGCCCGATTGGCAAGCCCCCGGTCGAAGAGCCGACGATTGAGGACATAGCCGACCTTTTCACCAGCATCATAACGAACCTGATTGCCGCTGGGCGATTCTCCCCAGCCACCGTAAACCGGGGTTCCGACCCAGGCTGGCTTCGGCTCGCCAATGGTTGCCAGAATCGCCGGAAGCTCCACACCCTCGGCACAGCGCACGGGATTACCGATCTCGGAGCGTTTTTCGACGATCAGTACCTCACGCCCGCCCTCAGCCAGGCG
>JAIOSI010000252.1 GCA_021107695.1 bacterium | reverse complement strand
TGACGATGCCGATCTGACCTGGGACGGTATAACCATTGACATCTCTGGTTACGACGGCGCAGCTATTATTGTTCAGTACACTCAGATTGCCGCCGATGTCAACGATTACTGCACTATGGAGCTGAACAGTGGACACGGCGACCTTCAGTTTGCCAATGCTGCCATCCCGACCTGGGTTACCTTCACCGTACCGACCAGCATTAGCGATCTTTTTGTAAACTTCAACTGGCAGTCCGATGACAGCGGTTTCGATACTGGTTTCAGAATGACCACCTTCCAGGTTGTTGGTGCTAACGACGGCGAAGGTACCTTTACCGAGATATTTAACTGGAACTCAGACATGGGTCTTACCGCTGAGAACCATGATGTTACCGGCATGAACGCCAATCGTCTCGCCTGTCTCTCTTACACCTACAACACCAATGGTTTGCATAACCTCTGGGGTTGGGCAATCGACGATGTCCTTATTAGTGTCGATGGTATCGGTAGGTTATCGGAAGACTTCGAGGGTTATCCTTGGGGTCAGGATGGTCATGGTGAAGCAGGAATGTGGTATACGAACAACCCCATATTCGGTGGTTTTGATGCGCCGGGAGCCATTCCATTCTTTAGTTGTAATTCCGAAGTAAGTAACAGTACTTTCAACGCTGAGACGTTTTCCCCTTTGATAAGTGCATATGGGGCAATTGCGGTTACCGCTGAGTTCGCCAGCCAGTATCAGAACTTTGCTGGTTATGACAACGCTATCTTCGGTTACTACACGGCTGGCGGAACCCTCGAGATTGACGAAGACTGGACCAACCTCAACGATTGGACCACCAGCGACAGCGGCACCAGCGTTGAGGAAACCACCTGGGGGCAGCTCAAGAATATCTAGGTTGGTATAAACATCGCAAGATGAACGTAAGGGTACGGCATGCCGTACCCTTTGAATGTGTTACGAGGGCGGACACACAGGTCCGCCCCTACAAATGTGGTACGTACCTCTCCTCTGGGGAGAGGGTTAGGGTGAGGGGCAGAATACCCATGACAAATCTGCGCTGCCCTTGACTTGACCTGGCCTAAAATCTACACTCAACCCGATTTTACACTGCTCGCATATTCACTTGAACACTGTCAAAGGAAGGCTCTCATGCGCAAAAAGGTTTCTGTTATCGGTGCCGGGAATGTCGGTGCCACCGCTGCCCAGCGGATTGTCGAAAAAGAATTCGCCGATGTCGTCCTCGTTGACATCGTTGAAGGTATGCCCCAGGGCAAGGCTCTCGACCTGATGGAGACTGCCCCGGTCATGGGCTACAACACCAAAATCGAAGGCTCCAACGGCTACGAAGCCACCGCCAATTCCGACGTGGTGGTCATCACCGCCGGGCTGGCTCGCAAACCGGGGATGAGCCGGGACGACCTGATCGCCAAGAACGCGGCAATCCTCACCGGTGTGGCAAAAGAGGTCGCCAAGCATTCACCGAATGCCATCATCATCAACGTTACCAACCCGCTGGACGCGATGACCCAGCTCATCGCGAAGGTCAGCGGCTTCCCCAAGGAGCGGGTAATGGGCATGGCGGGGGTTCTCGATTCCGCCCGCTTCCGCACCTTTATTGCTATGGAGCTGAACGTCTCGATCAACGACGTTACCGCCTTCGTCCTCGGCGGACACGGCGACACGATGGTTCCCCTGGCACGCTACTCCACAGTGGCTGGCATTCCCATCACCGAGCTGATGGATGCCGAGACCATCGAACGGCTCATCACCCGCACCCGCAAGGCGGGGGGCGAGATCGTCGGGCTGCTGAAGACTGGCAGTGCCTACTACTCACCCTCGGCAAGTGCAGTGGCGATGGTCGAGGCGATTCTTCTTGACCAGAAGCGAATCTTCCCCTGCACCGTCTATCTCTCCGGTGAGTACGGAATCGACGGTCTCTACGTCGGCGTGCCGATCAAGCTCGGCTACGCCGGGGTCGAGGAGATTATCGAAATCAAGCTCTCCGCCGACGAACAGGCGGCACTCAACCGCTCCGCCGATGCCGTCCGCGAGCTGGTGAAGAAGATAAACCTCTAGGCAACGCGCGGTACACCGTAGCTGTAGGGGCGAACCTTGTGTTCGCCCTTTTGTTGAATCGCTTGATGGTGTTACACGGGGGCAAGCACAGGGGGATTGCCCCCCTGAGGGCGGATCTAGTGTCGGCCCCTGCATGACCTTGAGAATGCTTAAAATCCACACCGTAGGGGCGCAGCGTGCTGCGCCCTTTAATCACGCAAGCCGTGGCGTTGCCATTCCGTTACTGAATCAGGTATCATCGGCGAAACGCTTAAATTGGAGACCGATGCTGGCTGTGGAAATTATTCTCTGGGTGTCTATCGGGTTGGTACTGCTAACCTTCCTCGTCCATCCCTTCTTCCTCTGGCTGCTCTCGCGGTTCATCAACCGCCCGATTAAGCGTGATGCTGACCACCGCCCCAGCTTTACCATCTTCATCGCCTGCTACAACGAGGCGGCGGTTATTGCCGATAAGCTGGAGAACGCTCTGACGCTGGACTATCCCGCCGGGCTGCTGGAGATTCTGGTGGCAGACGACGGCTCCGCCGACGACACAGTGGAGATTGCCCGTCGGTTCGAGAGCCGGGGCGTAACCGTGGTCGCCTTTGAGAAGAACCGGGGTAAGACCACGGTGATGAACGAGCTGTCGCCAAAGTCGAAGGGCGAGATAATCATCTACTCCGATGCCAACACCTTCCTCGCCAAGGACGCCCTGAAACGCTTTGCCGAACTCTTCGCCGATCCCAAGATCGGTTGTGTCGGCGGGCTTCAGGCGCAGAAGCCCCCGGATAGCGGAGCCACCGGAACCTCCCTTGGCAACAGCATCACCCGGGGCTTTGAAGACAGGCAGAAGTACTGGGAGGGGCGCATTTTCAGCTCGACCTGCGTCCACGGCGGGCATATGGCGATTCGCAAAAGCCTCTACCATCCGGCGGCACCGGAGGTCAGCCCCGATGCGCTCCTCAGCTTCACCACCGTGGCAGACGGCTATCGCACCGTTTACGATCCCACGGTACTGGCGTGGGAGGAGGCTCTCTCCAAACCCACCGACGACTTCCGCCGCCGGGCGCGGCTGGGCTTGCTCGATATGGCGCTGCTGGCGGTATTCCCCAAAACCGTCTCCTTCTGGAAGCACCCCTTCGTTAGCATCAACTTCTTCATTCGCCGTACTTTACGGATGACCACCTTCCTCTGGTTGTTGATCGCCCTGGTTGCCAGCGGAATCCTCTCCTTCGGCGGTGGATTCTACCTCTGGATGTTCCTCGCCCAGGCGGCGGGCTACCTGGGGGCAATCGTCGGCTGGCTGGGGCGGGGCTTCCTCCCCCGGCTGCTGCTGATGCCCTTCCATGTCATCAACAACTTCGTCGCCCTGGGCTACGGGTTCTTCTTCTACCTTGGCGGCAAACGAGCAATCACCTGGAAACCACGAGGAATCTAGCAACGCATTTTTAACATTCTTCAGGTTTTACGTAGGGGCCGACCTTCAGGTCGGCCCGTGAAATTCGGATAGCGTTTTGCCCCTCACCCTCAGCCCTCTCCCCAGAGGGGAGAGGGTAGCTTAGGCGATGAATGGTTGTAGGAGCAGGCTACTGTGCCTGCCTTTTTGCATATTTAACGAGGGGCGATCACAAGGATCGCCCCTA
>JAIOSI010000085.1 GCA_021107695.1 bacterium | reverse complement strand
TTGTATATTGGCGAGCGTAGCTCATCTGCCACGAGAGAGGTTACCCGTAATGGGTAGCCTTTTATTCAGGGTGAGCCGATGTCTCTCTTGGCAGCCGGACTACGTCCGACTAACTGGAGGGTGTGGGCTGTATCGGCTAAAATACCCTCCCCTACGACATCAAAACCTGACAGAACTAACACAAAATCACGGAAATTGATCATCCTCGATAATCCAAAGGCACCGCGCTACAACAAGGGAGCCACGAGGCTCCCTTGTTTTTATGCTGGAATCAGTTGTTACATCTGAGCTTTGGCGGCGATGAGCTGCTGGAGCAGTTGGAGCAGCGTCGAATTGATGCTGCCACTTTCACGCACCTGCTCCTCGACAAAGCTGATTGATTCGTCAATCTGACCAGCCTGAGCGTAGGCGATGGAGACGTTCTGTACCAGAGAGAGGCGGCGTCCCGGTGAGAGGAAGGGCTTGCCCAGTGCCTCGTCAATCAGCGGCTTGGCGAAGTCAACATCGGGGGTTCCGCTTGCCATCAGAGCCAGCGTCGCCTCCAGAGCGACAGGATCGCCGTACTCGCTCAGCTCTTCCTTTGCTTGAGCGATGTAACCATCGGAGACGCTGGAGTCCGCCGGGTTGAAGGTGAGCTGAACCAGCAGCTCATAGGCGACCATCCGCTCGACGGGGTCGGTGGCTTTCTCTAGCGAAGCTTCGGCGGAGGTAAGGGCGAGGTCTGGCTTGCCGGTCTCCAGGTAGATCTGCGCCATTCCGCGTTCGTACGCCCAGTGATCAGGGGCGATTGTCTGGCAATGCTCGAACTGCCGTTGGGCGAGACCGAGGTCGCCGGTCTGCGCGTAGAGGAACCCGAGCATGTAATTGCAGCCAGGGTGATTGGGATCGACGGAGAGTCCGGCAGAGACTGCCTCCAGAGACTGCCGCAGCAGTGGCGAGGAGGCTAGTTCATAGCTGATTTGCGCCATCAGCATGTCCATCTGTCCCATGCCCTGGGTGGGCATCGGCGGCTGAACACCCTGTAGCTCATTCAAAACCAGCCGAGCTTCGCTGTACGCCTGATCGGCGATGACTGTATTCAGTCCCGCCTCGGCGGTGGTAACCTGCTCCTCGACATCGCTCAGGGCGAGGACGAGACGATAGTAATCCTCGGCTCCGGCGTAGTCTCCGGCGGCGTGGGCGGCTTCGGCAGCCTCGACCAGCTTAGTGATGTCAACCTTGTTACCGGCGGAGGCTTCATCGCCACAGGCAAGCAGACCCAGGGCGAAGAAGATAACCGAGATGGTGAAGAGAATCCTGCGCATAATACCTCTTTGTATCGTGTGTTGGGGTGTGGAGAGTCGTTAGTGTAGTTACGACGAAAGGGGCGGGTTGCGTTCCCGCCGGAAAATCAGCGGGGATTATAGGTACTCATCTTCACTAAGTCAAAGCCCGACCGTAGCGGTCAGGCTTTTGCTTGCGAGTTACAAAGAGCGAAGGCGCTAGAGGATAAACTGCACCCCGGCACCGAAGCTCCAATACTTGAAGAATGACTGGTCATCACCACTCATGGTGTTGAAGCTGGTTCCCTCGATGAGTAGGCGAACGGTATCGCTGAGATCGAAGTGCAGACCAGCGGCGAGGTTAAGGTAGAAAAGCCCCTCAGATTCGGTGTCGTCGTTGACACCGTCGCCGTCGGTATCTACATCTTTAGTATTCCCCATTGCGTATTCTGGTCGGGCAGAGATATGTATCGGGAAGAAGGGGATATTGCTGTCAATGTAGAGCGACCCCCCGGCAGTAACGCCGGACATATTAAACCCCACGCCAGCACCAGCGGCGATGGTTACAGAGTCGGGATCGTTAACGAAGGCATACTTCACCTCGGCGTTGGCACCCATCCAGTAGGGAAATATCATCACTCCAACCCCGGTGGTGAATCCCAGGTCAACACTGTCGGAGAGACCAATGTCCAGGCGACCCTGAAGATTCATTGCACCGAAGGAATCTGTGGTATCAATATCACCGGAGACTTCTTCGAGGAGTGAGTTGAACGGAACAAAACCGAGACTGCCAGTCAGACCAACCTTGCCCGCGCCGACTGGCTTTGCCGTGGTCATATGCCCCATAAAACAACCGGTAAAGAGAATTGCCAGCAGACCGATACCAAGAACGACGTGTTCAAAGCGCATTGCCGTACCTCCGAGGTTTAGAAGAAGCGAATATAGGGAGGTTAAACTAATGTCAACCTCACAAGGGGTAACATAGCACGAAATAATTATCCCGTCAAGCCGTGATAATTAAATCGGTTGCACGGTAGCAAAAACTCTGTTACATTGACAGCTCTAACTTAAACTTAGGAGGCTGATGTCCAGACTGCTGATTATTCTCCTTATATTTTTGACAATAGCTGCTCCAGCGGTGGGTTACCAGACCTACACCGGAGCCGTGCTTTCATCCGCCAGCTACAATGTCGGCTGGCTCTCTCTGGAGGTCGGGGTAACCAGTAACCTCTACGACTATACAGCCCTGGAGGCGGGAATCAACGCCAACTGGCTGCCGACCCGCTGGTTGCACGTAGGCGGTGGCTTGAGCTTCGCCTCCAACAGTCTGGCGATTGCCGATGCCGACGAGCAGCTTGACCTCCACGGTTTCTACGGCATGGTTGGCTATCACTGGTCGCTGGGGAATAGCCATCTGGTTACCGGAGTCTCTTTGGGCGAGCTGGATATGGTGGGCAACTACTACTTCTCCGGGTTGAACTCCTCCGCCTTTGCCATCGGTGGCTATGCCGAATACGTTATCCCCTTCGGTTCGCTAATGGGTGTTTCTCTGCGGTTAAACTCCCGCAGTTTGGTCTTCGAGCCGGTTCCGGTTACCTTCTTTTCGCTAATGGCAGGTCTGACTCTGGGGTTGTAAAGCAACCGAAGGAGCATCGCTATGATCAGACTCATCGTTCTTTTCGCCCTAACCGCCCAGGCAGCGATTCCTCCCCAGCCAGCGGAGGGTGATAACTTCCATCCCGCTGGCTATGATTACTCCTGCTATGCTGAACCGCTTGATGTTCCCGCTGAGTTCTGCGGAGCGTTGGAGTTCATCAATGGCGAGCTGTACGCCTTTACCAGTTGGGAGCGGGGGGCATATCGTCTGAACCCTGATACGGAACTGTTCGCGCTTGCCCGGGAAGAGGTTCCCTTAGGTGTGCGGGGGGCACACTGGGATGGCGAGACCCTCTGGTTAACCGATCACAGCGCGTCGCTCTATCGCTATGACGGGGAATTCAATTCTCTGCAAGACTGGGGAAAACCCTACGGCGAGCGGTGGTACATCGAGCTTCCCTCCTGGCAACAGTCCGGGATACTCCGCCTGGGAGAAAAGTTTCTGCTGGTAGATGAACTTGGTGTAATCTATCTGTGGCGTCTGGGTGAGGAACGGGAGCATGGCGAGTGGATCGTTGGACGAGGCGAGGAGCTGGTTTTCGACGGTGTTTACATCTGGATGTTGAGCTATCGAGGCGTGCTGAAGCTGACCACGGAGGGAATTATCATCGGACGGATTCCCCTTCCTGCTGAAGAAGGATTTGCCTCAGGTCTTGCCTGGGATGGTAAGTTTCTCTGGCTCTCTATGAATCACGATAATGCCCCACAGGTCTGGAAACTTGATTTGGAGCGGGCAAAGCTCCTCACCCTAAACGAGCTGCCGGAAGATCGGCGTGATGCCGTAGAGTATTGATGAATCACCAAAACGATACAGCTCTGACGCTGCTTCGGCTGGAGGATGGTCGCGTCGTTCCTTACAACAAGGAACGGATTTCCTCGCAGCTTCTTGCTGCCGCCCATGCGGTGGGTGAGACCGATCCACTCTGGCCTATCGAAGTCGCCGAGGCAGTGAGCGTGTATCTGCGCCTCAATGCTAATTCCGGGGTTCTCACCGAGAGACAACTGGAAGATGCCATTGTCAAAACCCTGCTGCGCACCAATCATACCGCGATGGCAAAGGCATATGTACTCTACCGCAGCCAGCAGCGGCTGGAGCAGTCCAGCCTGCTGGAATCCGGTGAGAGTAGCTTTCAGCTTGACATGGTGACGGGAGGAGATACCTCGTTGCTGGTTCGGGATCTCTCCGGCGAGCTTATCCGCTGGAGTCGTCCTAACAGAGTAGCCGCTCTGGTCAGTGCCAGCGGACTTACAATACCGCTGGCACAGCAACTGGTGATCGAGGTAGAGCAGAGCTTTCGGGACTCCGGCTTGATTCCGACTCCGATTCAAACAGTAATCTATCTCTTTGCCCGCAAGCTGTTTGAGCTTGGCGTTACCGATCCCAAATCCATCGGGCAGATTTCCCTTCCCGGATTGCTGGTTACTCCCCTGCTTCAGCGGGGAGCCGTCCATAGCGCGAATCCCCTTGACGCCGGACTGTTGACGACCAGATACCTGACTGGACTCCTCAATATTGCCCTTCACAAACCCCGCGAAGCTGGACTGGCGCACTATAGCGGGGACATTGCCATTGATAAGCCCTGGGCGATCAACCGCTTCATAGGTGGTTCGATTGTTGCGGACGATGTCGTCTCACAGCTTCGACTGCTCAGTCCATACTTTACCGAGCTGGAGCTTGTCATTCCCGCCGATAAAGAATCGCCAGAGCCGCTGCTACAGCTGTGGAATCACAGCGAAACCAGCCTGACGCTGACCACTTCCATTGAAAATAGCACTATCGAGCCGCCAGCAGCTCAAACTATAGAGCTGCCCACCGACCTTCCGCCGGGCAAGCTTGAACAGTTACTCACAAAAGCAACCGGAAAGAAGCTCTGTTTCAGGTCAGCGGAGTGTACCTCAGGCAGTGGTGCTGGATTTCCGGAGGGTGCTTTGCTGAGCCGGGTTTTCGTCAACCTCCGTCGTCTGGGGGCAGCCGGACCTGCCGGCGCGGTGAACGTGGGAGTATCCGCTATCAAGAACGCTCTGAAAGCGGCGGAGGGCAAGCGGAAGTTCTTCCGCCACCTTATTGCCCTCCGCAACAATGGGGTGCTGAAGGCTCTTCTCGCGCGCTACAGCGCAGAGCAGCTCAAGCAGGCAGCCAACGGTGTGGAGCTGGTCCTGGTCGGATTGGAGCAGGCGGTTTACGAGATAACCGCCGCCTGGCCCTGGGAGGACTCGGAATCGGCGGAATTTCTACAGACTACAACGGAACAGCTATGCGGCGCGGCGCGGCGTCTGGCTCGCGAAAATGGTTTCGAGCTTACTCTGAGAACCCGTTGTTGCAAGGAGGTAGAGGAGAGTTTCCATCAATTAGATCAGGTATTGCTCAAGCTCGATGAACCACCGACTCCTCCCGCCTTTGCTCTGCCAGGCAGCGACGATGTCTGCTTCAGCGGTTCCTGGCTTCCGGTCTTGCCAACCTATGTTGCCGTGGAATTATTCATCAACTCAGCTTCTCCGGCGGTACTGGCAAAGAACATTCTGCTGGCTCTCTCCCGGGGCGCAGAGCGGGTTTGCTTACGATAAAAGGACACCAATGTACTTTCTAACGGTCAAGGCAGACTTCTCTTCGGCTCACGCCCTGCGAGGTTACGAGGGGGCCTGTGAGCATCTGCATGGGCATAACTGGCTGGTTGAGGCAACGGTACGAACCCGTGGGCTTGACGAACTGGGGATGGGAATCGACTTTAAGCTGCTGAAGAGCTACCTGCGGGAGCTTTGCGACAAGCTCGACCATCGCTATCTAAACGAGATTCCACCCTTTGATAAGCTCAACCCCACCAGCGAAAACCTGGCGCGTTACCTGGCGGAGCAGCTTCAGGAACGGCTGAAAAATGAAACTCCCACCGTGCTGGTTTGGGAGGTTACGGTCTGGGAATCGGAAAACTCCCGTGCCAGCTGGCGAGTCGAGGAAGGATGATGAGTAAGGTTCTGGTTATGCTCTCCGGAGGACTGGACTCCTACACCGCCGCTGTTTTGCTTAAGCGAAGCGAGCGACTGGGGGCGGCTCTCTTTGTGGATTATGGTCAGCGAGCCGCCACGGCGGAGCGCGCAGCCGTCCGAACTCAGGCGAAAGAGCTGGAAGTCGAACTCTACACCGAGCGACTCTCCACCTACAAAGATTTGCCGAATACCGGCGGGTTGATCGGCGAACCACTGGAAGATGATGCCACCACGGAGCAGCTCTGGGTTCCGGCGCGGAACGCTCTGCTCTATTCCGTCGGAGCAGCCCATGCTGAGGCACGGGGGTTCTCCGCCGTTGCTCTGGGGCTGAATGTCGAGGAGGGACGGGACTTCGCCGACAACACGGCAGGCTTTCTGGAGGCTGCCGACCGCTTTATCTTCATCGCCACGGCGGGCAAGGTTCGGGCGGAGGCTCCCACGGTTAATCTGGATAAGGCGGCGATGATCCGGCGGCTGACCGAGCTGGGTTGCTCGCTGGATTCGATTTACTCCTGCTATCGCGATTCGGACAGAAAGGGACAGATGTGCGGCAGCTGTCCCGGCTGTAAACGGCTCAAGGCGGCTCTGGCGGCAGCGGAGCTTGACCTGTCCCATCGCTTCAGGGCGTAGCTGGTAATAACATCACTGAACGCAAAAAGACGGGGATTTGAGCCAATAAGGCATCCCCGTCTTTTTGTATATCGATTCAGAGCCAACCTCTACCTGCCAAGGTTTGCTCCTACCAAAGTTCGTCATATAGAAACGAATGGCACAACTCCGGTGTGGCGAAGATGTCTTCTATCTCCGACCAGTCCCCGTTCTCAATCTCGCTAACTGCCTGTTTCAGGTCAGCTTCAATCTCCGACCACCAGCTCTCGTACTCCTCGGTAAAGCCCGCCACTGTTGCCAGCAGAAGAACCGCCAAGCCATCCCGTAGTTGTTCTTCGGGCAGGATTTCCCAGCTTCTTTCCTCATAAAAACTCTTCCGGGTTTCAATCTCTTCGCGGAAGAACGCCTCGTAATCAGCGGTATCGGCTGATGAATACTCGTCCCCCTTCGAATCCCAGACATCCCAGATGAAGCTGGAGCGATAAACCCGTGCCAGACTAAAACTGGGCTGCCAGGCAGAGAAGGTGTATATCTCCATCACGCCGTCGTCATCCAGATCCTCTGCCAGGGGGGCAGAGAACATACTGGCGTATAGTTCTTCAAAGCCAGCAGGAGTCGGACGTAGCACCAGCAAGCCCAGGTTGATCAGCGGGTCGTTGCCTCCGCCATTGGTGAAGATAATCACCTCGGTTTCGCCATTGCCGGTAAAGTCCTCCAGATACGGCTGCTGACCGTAGATTCCCAGAAAAATGTCCGGCTCCGGGCTGGTGTATTCGTCGATCAACGCACCGTCGGAATTGTAAAGAAAGATAGACTCGCAGTAGTAGTACCAATACTGGTAGTTCAGGGTTGTTTTCACGGTATAGTCCTGCCCGCCGTAGGTGCAGGCGAAATCGACTTCAATACTCTCCGGTATTTCTTCTCCCGCGTTGGCAAGTACAAAACTAGCCAGGAGCAGCACCAAAACAGCTGTAGCCCTCATTGTTTCTCCCCAGGAAGTTCTAAGCCACGACCAGTACCGAGCAATCGGCATCTTCCAGAATCCGCTCAGCCAGGGAGCGGTAGGTCGTCTGAGCGGTGCTGGTGCGCCCGTGGCGACCGAGGACTATCAGGTCGATCTGCTCCTCGTTGGCGAGATTGATTATCTCGATGTTCAAATGCCCGACCCGCACCGTGGGAATGAGCTGAAGGTCGTCCTCTTTGGCGAGGGCTGCCAGGCTGTTGATTGCGCGCTCGGCAGAACGGGTGAGGTCACGCTTCAGCCGCTTCTGCTCGATTTCTGTGTGTTCACGAAAGTCTTCGATGATACTGGAATCCACCACGGCGATGCCGTAAAGACGTGCCGAGCTGAGTTTTGCCAGAGCGACTGCCACCGTTGCCGCCCGGTGTGAATAGACGCTGCCGTCTCCAATCAAAAGAATCTTTTTGTACATTCCTGCTCCATCTGTTTTTATTTGGGATAATCACTCAAAACTGGACCAGCAGAGCGGCTACTGTGTAAATTGCCTCGAATCTGTAATCCAGCTAAAAGGAAGGCGGTGGCGCGATTGTTGCTGCGGGTAACTGTAAGTAAACAGGCTTGTTACAAACTACGCAAGAAGCGTGCCACCGCCGTCCCTACGCCTTTTTCGGAGGTGTAATGCAACTCCGGCTGATGAGGCGGCCAAGCAAAGATGCTCGCTGTAAAAATAATGGTATCAGCTTGTAATTTATAGTGATTATCCCTTTTATTTTCCGACGCAAAAGCTGTTGAAGAGAGTGTCCAGCACTGCTTCGTCGGTAACCACGCCAAGAACCTCTTCCAGACTGCGGCGGGCGTTCATCAGTTCCACCGAGGCAATATCCCAGCCATCGCACTGAAGCTGCACGGTGGCTCTCTCCAGAGCTTCGACAGCCTTGGCGATGCCCTCCTGCTGGCGAACCGAGGTCAGGGCAAGGTCGGATTCCGGAGGGGTTAGTCCAGCCGAGAGTCGTTCCCGAAGCTGGTCAAGTCCGCTGCCGTCCCGGGCAGAGACCGCCAGTACCTGTGATTCGCTCAGACCAAAGTGTGCGGCGATTTCCCGCCCCCGCTTCAGAGCCAGCTCCCGCCCAATCAGGTCGGTCTTGTTCGCCAGCAGGAGGGTTGGAGTAGCGGCGACCTCGCCTGCTGCCCAGGCGGGAGGATGAGGCGAGGAAGCGTCAATCACCAAGAGCAAGCGGTCGGCGGAGGTGGCTGCTCGTTCCGCTCGATCAGCCGCCAGAGCGGTCAGTTCATCGCGCCATTGCTCCGGTCGCCCCGCTGTGTCGTAGAGGGTCGCCGTCAGCTCGCCCAGTTGCAGCCGT
This sequence comes from bacterium, assembly GCA_021107695.1. Lineage (GTDB taxonomy): Bacteria > RBG-13-66-14 > RBG-13-66-14 > RBG-13-66-14 > RBG-13-66-14 > JAIOSI01. The sequence continues at coordinate 10,617 of JAIOSI010000085.1, read as the reverse complement.
CCACTCAGGGCATCTCGGGTGGTGCCGGGAAGGTTGGTTACCAGGGCGGCTTCCGCGCCGAGGAGGGCGTTGAAGAGACTGGACTTGCCGACGTTCTCCGCCCCTGCCAGGACAACCACGGCACCGGAGATAGCGGTGCGGGCGAAGTCGGCGGTGGAGAGCAGTCGCTCTAGCTCTCCAGTCAAACTGGCAAGCTGGGATTCAAGCTCTGAGCGGTTTATCGTGAGGCTCTCCTCTGGATAGGACAGCTCCGCTTCCAGCCGAGCGGAGAGGGCGAGAAGCTCATTACGCCGTTCCTTCAGCTGTTCCGACAACGCTCCACTGAGCTGACGCTCCAACAGTCGCACCCCGGAGAGGGAAGCGGCATCGGCGATTTTCCCCACCGCTTCCGCCTGAAGCAGATCCAGCTTTTCCGCCTCCCAGGCACGACGGGTGAACTCCCCGGCAGCGGCGGGACGGGCTCCCGCCTGTACCGCTAGCTCCACCAGCCGTCGGGCGATTACGCCGCCACCGTGGCAGAACAGCTCGACGGCATCATCACCGGTGTAGCTCGCCGGAGCCTCGTAGCGAATCACCGTCAGCTGATCCAGCAGCCCCAGCTCGGCGTTGGCAAGGTAAATCCGCTGGGACGGCTTCTCCGATGGTCGGGGGGTGAGGAAGCTGTCGGCGATTGCCACCGCCCGCACGCCACTGAGCCGGACAATGTCAATCGCCCCCCGCCCCGGGGCGGTAGCAATCGCTACAATTGTGTCGCGTTGACTCATCCTAGATACGGCAGGGTTTTGGGGAGGTTAGTAAGGATCGCCAGGTAGCTTTCGTACCGTTTTTGATTGATTTTATCTTTGGCGAGGGCGGTCTTCACCGCACATCTCGGCTCGCTGTTGTGGAGGCAATCGCGAAAATGACAATGATCCTGATAGGGAGCAAACTCAGGGAAGAGCCGCCCCAGCCTGCCTTTGGTGATTCTCCAGAGACCGAACTCCCGAATACCCGGCGTGTCGATAACAAAGCCGTCTTTGTAGGGAAGCAGTTCGGTGGCGGTAGTGGTGTGCCGACCTTTATTCGTGGCGGCGGAAATTTCTGCCACCCTCCGTCCCAGTCCCGGAGCCAGGGCGTTGAGCAGAGACGACTTGCCCACGCCGGAGCGACCGCTCAACAGGGTAATTCCGGTGTCAAGCCAGCCGGACAGCTCATCCAGTCCTCGCCCACTGATAACGCTGGTTACCAGCGTTTCGTAACCCGTTGACTGATAACGCTCCAGCAGCGGAGGGATCGTATCCTCAGCAACCAGATCGGATTTGTTACAGATAATTGAGGCGGGGATATCCTGAGCTTCGGCGGCACAGAGGATCCGGTCAACCAAGCGGGGATTGAAGGTGGGATCGGCGAGGGAGTCTATCACCAGCAGACGACCGGGATTCGTTACCAACACATCCTCGCCGGGGCGGCGGTCGGTGGGATTGCTACGAGAGAAGACATGTTCTCTCGGCAGGATTTTGAGGATTTTTCCACTACCGGAGTCGGTGAGGGTCCATTCCACCCGGTCGCCCACGGCGATGACGGTGGTTCCCCGCTGACGGGCGGCACGGCGCAGGGTTTTGGGCAGGAAGCAGTCAACGACTATGCCCTCCGAGCTGCGAACCCGAGTGCGGTTACCGTCAACCCGAATGACCAATCCTATTTGTCCAGCGTTATCCATGCTGCTTGACCAGCTCGTTTAGTTTTGTCAGGAGGTCATCCACATGACCCGCCCCCTTCACCTTTGACCAGGCTGCCTCGACACGACCATCCGGAGAGATGAGGTAGGTTATTCGCTTGGCGGAGGGCTTATCCCGCTCGGCTCCAAAGGGAATAACCATTTCTTTGTCAGGGTCAGACAGCAGACTGAAGGGCAGGGAGTGCTTCTCTTTGAAATTGTATTGACGCTTAACCGAGTCCACCGAGATACCGAGGATTGCTACCCCCAGCTTCTCGAACTCCGCGTAGCTATCGCGAAAGTCCACCGCCTCGCGAGTGCAACCGGGGGTGTTTGCACGGGGATAGAAATAGAGGACGAATCGCTTCCCCAGCAGATCCGCGCTGGTTACCGTTTTACCCTGTTCATCTACGGAAGACCACTCCGGCACCAACTCGCCAATCTCCAGCATTCCGTTGTCCTTCCTAAGCAATTGTTCTTGCGGGGATTGCCAGGGCAGTAGTCCAGAGTTCGCTGAAGACGGGATTCTCTACCGGAGTAGTTGGTGAAGGCATTAACGATTTGCGCAGTTCTGCCTTGAGCTGTAGCCACTCCATTGGCTCAAACGATAAGAAACCCGCTGGGGCAATCGCCTGCTCCTCGTCTTCGCAGAGCCAGATTGCCAGCCGGGTTTCATCTTCAAGCTCCAGCACCTCTACTCCAGCGAGTCCGGGGAGCGACCAGAATCGTCCTCCGGCGGCTTCTTGAAACTCCTTAGCCTTCGTAATACTAGAGAAGCCGCGTACAAAGGCTAGCTTCGGCTGTCGGGCTGCCCGCAGGCGGAGTTCGTACCGCACCGCAGGAAGGCTGGGGACGCCGAGCAATCCGGCACGGGCAAGGTTGTAGCCGGTTACGCCCTTGGCGGTTCGGACTCCCAGCAATAGCGGAGATACGCTCTCCGGGGTTGGTGTCCAGAGTCCGGTAACCTGCCCCGCCAGCCGCCCGCCCCGTGGTTGGGTTTGGGCAAAGATTCCGGCAATCGCCAGGTCGTAGATCGTCGCCGCAGGCTCCAGCAGCGGCGAACCGATGAACTCCAGCCCTGCATCGGCGGCGGTCTGTTCAATCTTATCCAGTGTTGCCCCGGCTCCGGCGGTCAGGCGCAGGTCGGCGGCATGGATCTCCACCGAATCATCCAGCCCACCCAGCTCCACTGTCTCGTAATCAACTATCTCTGTAAGCGGAGCGGCGGTAAGGTTTCCCCGATAAAGCCGTGGGGTCGGCTCTGATAATAGCTCTCGCAGTTCGCCGGGGGTCGTGGGGTGATGGGTGATCATAGTGGGACTTTTGCAAAATTGGACAAAGTCAGCTACTTTCTAAAATGGGAGGCTGCCGTTTGCCTGCAGAAACCTTCGTAACCATAACAAATACCTGTGGTAACAGGATCACAAATAGTACTAGCCAAGCCGGACGTACACAACGAAGGTGCCAATGCAGAAAATATCATAGCGACTGCGAAAGCTGGTTGATTTCGTCGTTTTTACCGAAGACAACGATGGTGTCGCCACCGGAAACCGGAGTAACCGCCTGAGGCTGCTGATCAACCTCAGGCGGGGTACCGGGCTTCGCGTCGGCGGGGGGATGGCGCAGCACGGCGATGACCCGAACCTTACCCGCTGTGCCAAGCTCGCCCAACTGTACATCCACATAGCCCTTTGGCAGGGCGATGTGCGCCACGCCGAAGCCACCAGCAACCCGGGCGTAGCGGGTTACGTTGGGGACCAGCACCGCCTGAACCAGATTGGCGGCACGGTCGCGTTCCGGATAGATAACCCGGTCCGCGCCGACCCGACGCAACACCCGACCATGCTCTTCGCTCAAGGCACGGGCGATGACCTAGCGCACACCGATCTCTTTGCAGTTCATCGTTGCCAGGGTGCTTGCCTGAAAGTTTCCACCGATGGCAATGATTGCCACATCGTCGCGATCCACGCCCTGGGAAACCAGCGAGGCCTTGTCCGTGGCATCGAGCAGAGCCGCCACGGCTACAAACTCCTTAATCGCCTCGACGTTGCGCATGTCAAGGTCGTAGGCGGCGATGCCATCGCGTTGAACATCGGCGAGCATCCGCGCCACGCTCATTCCAAACTGCCCCAGACCAATAATCGAATAAGAGCGCATCCATCCTCCAGAACATTCCTGACAGGGTTTCGCCTAACGGGGCGTATTCAATACGCCCCTACATAACTGCAACCGATATTGACGAATGAATAACGATTAGTTATTACTACAACTTACGGATAGACAATAATACCAACTCTTCCGCCCAGAGCCAGGGCGAGCCGCCCTTCATCAGAGCCAAAGCCAGCTCGCACGCCAACCAGAGCCGCCAGACCGGGGATAAACTCCCAGTGCCAGTCTCCGGTAAGCGAGTATTCCCACCAGGCGTGGTTAACTCGATCCCCCCAGTTATACCAATCTCTGGTGTAGGGATAATTCATCGCGAAGCTGACTCCGGCTCGCAGAGAGTGGTCTCTTGAGAGGACGTGGCTGTGGGCGAAGCCGACGGCAAGACGATCCAGCGTATTGAAGAGGCGGTTGATGCCGTAGGACAGCTCGATCAGGTTCTCTCCGCCACCCAGCAGGAACTCAATCCCCAGGTCGAGCCGTCCTCCGTCGGTTTTTTCGTAGGTATAACCCTCGAAGCCAATCCGCAAGCCAGCCACCCTGTTTCCGAACACAGGAACCAGACAGCTGAGAATCAACAGAAGAAGAACGGCTCGTCTGAGCATCGGAGTAACCCTGGTTAGAAGTAGTAGCTCACGCCGAGACCGTAGATTGTGTGGAGGCTGCCAGCGAAGTCAAAGCCCACCGCCGGACGGAGCGAGATCTGGTCGTTGATAAAGAACTCGATTCCACCGGTTACGTTGGCACCAACGTTGCTGTTGCTGCCATCGGAGTAGATGCGATGGTTCTCGTTCTCAGGGTCGTCGTTGGGTTCGCGGTCGGCATAGGAATACGCAGTCCAGCTGCCAAGCTCAATGGCGATGCCAGCGTTGATGAAGGCGGTGAACTGCGTGCTGACCGGGATGTTGTACTCCGCGCCCAGCATAATCCGCACCAATGTGGTGTATTCACCAAAGGCAAAGTCCAGATTGGCAACGCCACCGAGGTTATCCAGGAAGTAGTAGTTAAAGCGCAGACCTACATCAAAGCCACTGGAGTCGTAGCCGTACTCGTTGGTCTTGGGCCATGCCAGCGCGCCGAGATGCAAGCCACCGGCCATCGCGCCCTCGGTGTGCTTGTTGGTTCCCGACGGAGTGTAATCCTCTACAGGCTCACCATCATCGGTAGGTGGTTCGTAGGTTTCCTCGTCGTACGCCGCCGCCAGGGCGACCAGGGTCAAAACAGCCAGCAGAACAATAAAGCGTTTCATCTTTCTCTCCTTGTGGGTACCGGATTCTAAGCCAAACTTCCGAGCAGGTGAACGGATTATAGCACGGAGGGCAAGCTCTATCTACCAGAAAACCGTAAATGCCTGTGAGACCGTTGAGTAACTCAGCGGATCTGCCAAAGCCAGACGAGCAGACCAGAGGTCTTTTAAGTAAAAATCACTACTCTTGACTAACCTTGACTGGTTAAATAAACTTAGGGCGGTTGTCGGGTTGTCTCAATACATCCTAAGTCTCGTTTTTCTCTTAACTCAACAACCTCATACAACACTCAAATAGTCTTATCCAAAACTTATTCACGGTGGAGTGCCACAGAAATGTCGAAAAGATTACGCCTCGGTCCGGAAATAGAGCGCTACACTCAGCTGTTGGCGCGGGATCCCAACTCGCTCGCCTTTGTGCCGCTTGCCGATGCCTATCGCAAGAGCGGTCTGTTTGAAGAGGCGTTTGCGGTTCTGAAGCGTGGGGTTTCTCGTCGTCCGGCTTATCTTCCGGCAAAGATTGTTCTCGGTAAGTGCTATCTCGATCTCGGTAACTACATGAAGGCGGAAAGCACCTTTGACGAGGTTCTTGACGACGATGAAGATAATCTGGTTGCGCTCAATGCCATTGCCGAGGTACGCCGCCACGAAGGACGCTTTGCCGAGGCGGCGGCGATCTATCGCCGAATAATCGTGCTGAATCCGGCAGACAGCCACGCGGCGGAGCAACTGGCATTTTTGGAGGGCGGCTCTGCTCCACAAAGCAACAGAACTCAGGAAAAGAAAGACGTGATTGAGATCAAGCTCGATGAAGAGATAAGGGAGCCAGCACCGGAACCCCAACCTCAGAAACCTGTGGAGTCGCCCGTCCCTTCTGGTGTGGAAGCCAGCGGTGGCAATTCCGATGACTTCGACTTCGATGCGGCAATGCGTGGAGAGGCTCCTAAGGAGAAACCATCAGCGGTCAAAGCACCAACACCACCCGCCCGGAAAGTAGAGAAAAAAACGACCACGGAGATTGACCTGGGCGCAGAGGAAGAAGACGAGTCGATTGGCGTAGAAGAACATCCCGCAGAACCGGAGCATGACACAGGTACGGAAACCTCAGATGGCGGTCCTTCACCGGATGTACCGGTTCCTCCGCCACCGGTTACCGACGAACTATCACTAAGTGATACCGCGCACACCGAGGTGATGGACGACGACGAGGCTCCACCGATTCAACCCCCGGTCAAGAACATCCAACCGCTGGTAACGCCAACTAGTGATAATGGAAAGGATGTTTCGTCATCCTTCGGCAGCTGGCTTACAAACCTAAGTGGAAAAAAAGAATCAGATTCCTCTTCCGAATAAGCAGGGAAGGCTAAGGATTATGAAAGAAATACACGGACTGTTAAATCATCTGCTAACCGTCAACGAAGTACTCGCGGCGGTTGTGGTCGGTGAAGACGGGCTTATCCTTGATTCCGTCGGCAGTAAAGATACCGACGCTGAGATTATTGGAGCAATCTGCTCCAATGGTTACCTCGCCCTCAAGGGCATCGGTCAGGAGCTGAACTACGGTGTTGTGGTGCAGTCGGTTACCCGCTTTCGCTCCGGGGTAATTGTCCTCTCCCGCCTGCCCAGCCAGCTTACGATGGCGGTTGTGGCATCGGAGAGAGCCAACCTCGCCGAGGTCTGGGATGCTACTGGACAGATTCTCTCTAAAGTCGCCCACTTCCTGAAGTAGTGCGCTATCAGCAGAATCTGGCTGAGGCTGCCCTGAGGTTGGCAGAGAAATCCGATCGGGCGGGGCATCTGCAACGTACGGCAGAGCTGGCAGCAAAGCTGGTTGATTCAATTGCCGCAGAGTTTGGCAGGGTTGGGCTTAGTCAGGACGAAGTTCTTGAGGACGGGCAGCTTGTAACCCTTGACGAAAGAGCCTGGCTGGCAGGTATCCTCCACGATGTCGAACGCTACGGCAGCGGCGAGACTCCGAACTTCCCCGCCGACGAGCTGGAGAAACGCCACCAATCGTCCCGTCTTCTCCACGCGGCTCTTGGTGCGCAGTGGAGCTGGGATCGAGGACTGCGGGACGGCGGGGTACTCTTTGCCATCCGCTATCATACGATAGGTCATTCAGAGCCGACCCCTCTACTCTGCGCTCTGATGCTTGCCGATGCTACCGAACCGGGGCGGGCGTTTCCGGGGCTGAGCAGGCTGCGCGCGCTGATGCGGAAAGAACCGCTGGCTGCCCTCAAAGAACGACTAACCAGCACCACCAACTTTGTAAAGTCTAAGGGCTGGCGGGTTCACCCTAATGCTCTTGCCCAGATAGAGTTCCTGGGGCAACTTGCGGGATAGCCGCACTCAGACAACATTTTCATAGAAAATTCACACAGGAGTCTTGCCATTTCAACCATAGCAACAGAAACGACACCGCTCATCGGCGCGAGTCTGGCGCGGAGCATCCATCACATTCTCGACGAAGCCAAGGCTGAGGATATTCTGATCTACGACCTTCGTGAGATGTCGGCGATGAGCGAGTTCTTCGTCATCGCCACCGGAACCAGCGTCAACCACGTCCGCGCCCTGGTGGAGCGGGTCAAGCGAGGATTACGCGAGAAGAAAATCCGTCCGGTACACCACGAAGGCGAAGATACCTACAACTGGGTACTGCTGGACTACTTCGATGTGGTCGTCCATGTTTTCCGTAAGCCGGTGCGCCGCTATTACAACCTGGAAAAGCTCTGGGGCGACGCGCCACAGCTGGATCCTCTCGAAGTGGAAGCCGAGAGCGTTGAATAGCAGTGTTTACTGTCCGATTACTCACTGTTTCGCCGACCCGACGCCCCTTCATCATCGAGGGGATTGATTTTTATCGCCAGCGGCTGAAACAGTTCTGCCGATTCGAGCTGAACGAATCCAAAGAACCGCCCCTCCACGAAGGCGGGCGAGGTGCCTTAGCCCAGGCACAGAGCCGAGCCGCAGAGATTCTCCAATCAAAGCAAAACCCGCGCCACCTCTCCGTCCAGCTCGACGTAAAGGGTCAGCGACTCACCAGCAAACAGTTCGCCCGCTGGCTGGACGAGGCTCGCCACACCCGCACCGGAGTGGACTTCCTCCTCGGCGGTGCCGCCGGGCTGGCTCCGCTCAAGACCGACCTCAAGCTCTCCCTCGGCTCCTGGACGCTCCCCCACGAGCTGGCACGACTGGTGCTGGTCGAGGGCATCTATCGAGCCTTCACAATCATCCACGGGCATCCATACCACAAATAGGCAACGGCAGCGCAGTGCGCTGCACCACAATATCGCGGCTGACAGATTAAGACAGTTGATGATTACTCCCACGTCTAGCCGCTCCCGTTGGTCGCTCACAGAAACCCTTTTAGTTAGCAGAGCTTGAAGCTGGACGCACTTATGTGATAGGGCGCAGCATGCTGCGCCCCTACAAAACCAACCCACTGGTAACTCATGTCATTAAAGAACTACGCCCTTCAGCTTAAACGCCGGATTGCCGCCGTGGCGGCGATTCATTTTGAGATTGCCGCAGCCGAACTGCCTGCCTTCGAGGTTTCACCCTCCAGCGAGGCGAGGTTCGGGCATTTTGCCTGCAATCTTGCCATGCAGCTTGCCCGTCCGCTGAAGCGCAATCCCCGGCAGATCGCCGAGGAGCTGGCAGAACGGCTGAACATCGAGCTGGGTGAGGAGCTTGCCGCTCCGCTTGCGCCAGTAGGACAGGGCTTTCTCAACCTTCACCTTTCCGAACACCTGTTCGGCGAAGCTGTTAACGAGGTACTGACCGGGGCTTCGCCCTTCCAGTGGCAGGCTGAAAAGCCGCAGCAGATCAACCTTGAATACGTCTCCGCCAACCCCACCGGCCCGCTGCTGGTGGTGAATGGTCGTGCCGCCGCTCTGGGCAGCGCACTGGCGAGCATTCTCAAAGCCGCCGGGCATTCGGTAACCCAGGAGTATTTCGTCAACGATGCCGGAACCCAGGTAATCGAGTTTGGCAAGAGCGTCTTTCGAGAGAATCGAGACCGCTATCGTGAGGCAGGCTGGGAGATTTCCGACGAGGTTTACGCCTGGGGCGATGACGGAGGCTACGCCGCCAAGACCGTGGCTGAGGTCTCCGAAAGTGTCTTTCAGCTAAGAGAGGAAACCGCTTGCGAGAAGAAGTACACTCGATCCGCTCAGCTTTTCGAGATTACGGATAGTGTGATTGCTCAGCTTGAGTTTCAGCGGGCGAGTCTGGGGCGTTTTGGAGCAGACTTTCAGCGGTTCTACTCGGAACACCTGCTCTACGCGCCGGACAGTCGTCTGCCCTATCAGGATGTTCTGACCAGCTACATCTTCCCGGAGATGCTGGACATCGAGCAGGTTCCCGGACCGATTCGGGATGCCTGGCACACGCTCAAAGAGCATGGATCGACCTTTGAAGCCGATGGCGCCATCTGGCTGCGGACAACGGAGTACGGCGACGACAAGGATCGAGTGATCATCCGCTCCAACGGCAAGCCGACTTACCTCCTCGCCGATATCGCCTATCACCTGAACAAGTGGGAACGGCTTGAGAATAAAGATGATAGCGGCGATGCTCCGCTGATGATCGACATCTGGGGGCCGGATCACTACGGGCATATCCTGCCAACCAGAGCCGGACTGATGGCGGCGGGACTGCCCGAAGAAGCGTTGGAGGTGCTGATCGCCGGCTGGGTTACCTTTAAGCAGGGCGAGAAGGTCGTCGCGATGAGCAAGCGCAAGGGCAACCTGATTACGCTGGACGACCTGATGGACGAAGTCGGGGTGGATGTGGCGCGGTTCCTCTTCCTTGAGCGGTCGCCGGAGGCAGAGCTGGAGTTCGATCTGGAGATGGCGACAGAGCAATCCTCAGAAAATCCGGCGTACTATGTTCAGTACGCCCACGCCCGGATTTGCAGCATTTTCTCAAAGGCTCTTGAAGAGGGTTACAGCGAGGAGCAGCTCATCTCCACAGAGCTATCGAAGATCGATATGGCACCGCTCTTTACCGAGGACGACGCAGGCAGACGGCAGGCGGAGTTACTGCGCCAGCTTATCTACTATCCCGGCGTGATTCAGTCCGCCGCCCGGGGGCGCGCTCCTCAACGACTCGCCCACTACCTCCACCATCTCGCAGGGGAGTTCCATCCCTGGTACAAGATGGTGAAGGTGCTGGTGGATGACCGGGAAACCGCCCTGGCGCGGCTGGCACTCTGCGCTGCTCTGCGGAAGCTCATCACCCACGGACTGGGGCTACTCGGTCTCAACGCCCCGGAGAGCATGTGAACGGCGTACTGGTGGCTTCACTAGGCAACCCCCTCGTCGGCGACGATGGCGTCGGGCTGGCGGTTCTCAAGCAACTGGAGCAGCAAGAGCTACCTGTCGAGGTCAAGCTCGTTGATTTAGGTACCGACCTGCTGGCACTTAGCTCTCATCTCGATGGTATTGGCAAGGTTATTCTGCTCGACGCGGTGAACTTCGGCGGTGAACCGGGGGAGCTGCGCCGCTTTGAT
>JAIOSI010000231.1 GCA_021107695.1 bacterium | reverse complement strand
GACCGATCACCAATCGCCTGGTAACCGAGGCGGTGGTGGCTTCCTGCCGGGGAATCACCATGGGGCATCGCTTTCCCCAGGGCGTGGTCATGCTACAGGTTCCCGGCACGAAGGTCGATGTCAATGTTCACCCGACCAACGCGGAGATCAAGTTCGCCGAAGAGCCTGCTATCCGCAAGCTGGTCATTGCCGGAATCACCAAAGCCCTCGCCGATGCCGGGGTTGACCTGATGACGACCACACCGCTGGGTTCCGGCGAGCCGCTGAACATCCCCGCACCGCTGCCAGACTGGGATGAACCGTTCCCTGTCTCTCAGAAACCCGCCCCGGCGGGCAAGCCCGCACCTTTTGTTGTTTCTTCCGACTCTCCATCACCGAGCCGAACAGTAACGGAGCCGCTGCCAGCCTCCGTAGCACCGGGCGGTCCCCAGCTAAACTTCACGCCGGAAGCCGCACTGCCGCTCTACGAAAAAACCCCTTACACAATTCAGGGGCAGTTCGCGAACACCTTTATCCTGGTCGAGCATGGCGACCGCCTGCTGGTCATCGACCAGCACACCGCCCACGAGCGGGTCATCTACGAGGAGCTCCTCGCCCACGATGCCGAGCATCCCGCCGCCAGTCAGGAGCTGCTGCTGCCGCCACTGGTGCGGCTCTCCGCCACCCAGGCAGCCCGGGTTGCCGAGCTACTGCCGCTGCTAGCAGCCTATGGTTTCCGGGTAGAAACCGCAGGAGCCGACTCCTTCCGGGTTCACGCCGTGCCGGAGATGGTCTCCGCCGGCGATGAAGGCAGCGTTGCCGAAGAGGTACTGCTGGAGCTGGGTCAGCTGGGCGAAGACACACCGCTGGCGCGGCTCCAGCACGAAACCCGTTCAACGATTTCCTGCAAAGCGGCGGTCAAGGCGGGAGACAAGCTCACCCGTGAAACGATGGCGACCCTCGTCCGGCGGCTCCTCGCCTCGCCGAATAAGTCCACCTGCCCCCACGGACGACCGACCACGGCGGAGCTGACCGAAGCCCAGATCCGTCGCTGGTTCAAGAGGACGTGAGAAATGATGTAACTGTAGGGGCAGGCCCCTGTGCCTGCCCTTTAGTAATGTAAGATGCTGTTGACAAGGGCAACCACCGGGTTGCCCTTACATTAACGACAAAGGGCGAACACAAGGTTCGCCCCTACATAATGGGATAACTTCAACAAGTGTCAGCGATGGAGCGTCTCTCGCGACTTAAACTTATGAACGCCCTGGGAGTAGGTAGTGCTTCTATCCCGCGCTAAGTTGTTCTTCCTGAATATCCGCAGGGCAAAGAAGAAGGCAATCGGCAAGCACACCGTCAGCAGGAGCATCACCCAGCCGGGCAGCTCGCCATAGAAGAGGCTCCAGCCGAGAATCACCGCTGCCAGCCAGCTGAACAGAAAGACGATGAGCGGCAGCTTCCAGCCCAGGCTGAAGTTGCGTTTGCGCCAGGCATCTACAAACAGTCCGGTGAAGAAAGAGCCGAAGACTAAGGCTCCACCGCTGATTGCCACGACGAGGAGGCTCAGTTCACCTTCCTCGATGGCAAAGACGATGAGCATCACCCCGCCAACGAAACCGACGATTCCCAGCCCCAGGAAGAGCCTGTAGAGAAGAAAGCTGAGCAGACAGCCGAGAAGCTCGCTACCATTCTGTGGAGAACGAATCGCCACTGTTTAGTTGGCTTCTATCTTCGAGCCGCAGGCGGGGCAGCGGGTCTTCCGTCCACGAACCTTAACAATGGCACCGCAGCTAAGACAAATCGTATGCCCCGGAGGAATCTGTGAGCCTTTATCAGAGCCGTAGTAACCGGACTCCCGTCGCTGGCGAATAATATCGGCGGCATCCTCCAGCTTCTGGCTGGTTACCTCTGCCCGCTGCTCTCGCTGAGCCTGCTTCTCTTCTTCGGTTAATTCAGGAATCTCTCCGGTCTCATCGAGAGCCTGATCTGTCTTTTGCTTCTGTTCGGCGATGATCCGCCGGATCGCCTCTTGCTGCTCATCGTAGCTTGCCGACGGTTCTGCCTCTGCTTTGGTGGTGGAGAATAAACTAGTTCGAGCAGGTTGAGTGGGCTGAGCAGGTCTGGCAGGTTGAGCGGTGTATGGCTTGCTGCTCGGCTCTTGCTGAGTAACGACCTGCCCGGTGCGAATGTCATAGCGATAGGGGCTGCTCGAAGATCCGCCTCCGCTAACCGTAGGACGGGAGGCGGTGGTGGTGCTCGACTGCGAGCCGCCACCCTGGGCATTCTTCGCGTTCTTTACCGCCCTGCGGATGACCGAGCCAAAGATGGCAAAGATGATAAACGGAACGACAAAGCCGGGGAAGGGGAACTCACCATCGGAGACAAAGAAGACGACAAAACCAACAATAATAAGGATTCCCACCGCTAAAATACCAACTGCTTTTCCCTGTTGCTGTGCCATCTCTCCATCTCCCTTTTTACTGAGTCCACTTGACAGTATAAGACACTGGCGAGATTAACTCAATTCCCCGGTAAGCGCAACTGGTCGGAAAGATTGCAGTGATGATGGTACAATGAGGCTTGTCTCAACTTTTCGCAGGTCGGTAATGTTAAAGATTCTGCCCCTCAGCATCGTTCTGCTACTCATCACCGCGCTGCTCTTCTGGGCGGACTTCTCCGAGGTCGTCCAGGTGGCGGAGTGGCATCGAGAGCTTGCCGCTCTGCGGGGCGAGCTGGCTCTGGCGGGCGAACGCTGGCAGCGGTTCATCGGGGAGGAGAAGCTGGCTACGGTCAGCCAGCTCGATGCTGCTGCGGTGAAACTAATGTTCTCTCGCCTTGCCGTCCTGGAGAGAGAGAACGAGGAACTGCGACAGGCACTGGGATTGAGGCTCCGCTCGCCGTGGAAGCTCACCGTGGTGGAGCTACTCCACAGCCGTCCTCCCACCCTGGCGGCGGGCTGGCAACAGGGACTCCACAAAGGCACGGCGGTACTCGGCGACGGACGGATAATCGGGCTGGTCGGGGAGGTCGGAGCAAACGCCTCAACCCTGCTCACTCTCGATTCACCGGAAACTGCTCTCGGAGTGCGGCTCCTCGACTGTCGTCAGGCGGGGGTTCTCGCCAACGAAGAAGAGAGGCTGACCATCCGCTATCTGGCTCCCCGTCCACTGCCGAAGGTCGGTGAGGTCGTCATCACCAGCGGATTGGGCAGGCTGCCCGCCGGACTGCCCCTCGGCACTGTGGATGAGGTTCGCTGGGAGCCGGGGATGCAATCGCCGCTCTGCTATCTGGAACCACCGCCGGATCTGAACCTCCTGGAGCTGGTCTTCATCGTTGACCTTGCTGACTCAGCCACCGAAACCGAGGGGGAGTGATGGGCGGCTATCTGCTCCTCGGCGCGGCATTGCTTGTTGATCGGGTCGGCTTCGGGCTGTTGCCCGGCTGGGAGATGTTCCGCCCGGACCTCGTCCTTGTCGTGCTGGTCTGGCTGGCGATGACCAAAGGAAAGCCCCACGGTCCCTTGCTAGGAGCCTGGGGAAGCGGGCTGCTGATTGACCTGACCAGCTGGTCGCCGCTGGGTGTCTGGGCGGTGGCGCAGAGCCTGCCGGTGCTGGCGATCTTCTACCTGCGAGAGCGGTTTAATACCACGAAGGTGCTGGTGAGGGTCGGCGCAGTGCTGGCTGCGGGGCTGCTTCGCTATCTGCTGCTCTTGCTGGTGAACCTTGGCGTGCCGATGCCGCTAACCGATGTCTGGACGCTGCTCTCTCAACTCGCCGCCAGCATGGCTGTGGCTTTGCTACTGCCAAGGGAGTGAGCATTTTCAGTGGTAATCGGAAAGATGCTACCTCTAGTCTGTAGCTTTATCGTATCTGAATGAATACCATCCTTCCGAGGCTTTTACAAAGGGAGGAAGTATGGGATACGTACCTGGCAACAAGTGTACTCTGTCTGGTATTTACCGCTGCACTGGCTGTGGTGAGGAGATACCTCTTTCAGTAGGTAAAACTTTCCCTCCCTGCCACTGCGGCAGAACCAATTGGGTACTGGTAAGGGCAACCAATTAGCCCCGCAAACCGTCCCGCTATTTGCTCCGAGAGCCAGCTAT
>JAIOSI010000274.1 GCA_021107695.1 bacterium | reverse complement strand
GGGGCTATGGGTTCGATATGCATCTTCGGTTCCACCAGCGAGGCGCGGTGGATCTCACGTCGCGGCTTCAGAAGCGAACTGGCAACCCCTATTCCCGCGTTTTGTGCCGACTAGTCGGACTCCGCGTAAGCAGCAACGCGGTGCGTTGGATCACACTTCGCGGCTTCAGAATCGGACTGATAACCACTATTCCCGCGTTTTGTGCCAACTAGTCGGACTACCCGTAGGCAGCAACGCGGTGCGTTGGATCACGCTTCGCGGCTACAAAAACAGCCTGAAGGATTTTGGATATGACGATCTCGCATCATCATCACAGCTTACGGCTTGGCTAGGTTAACCATTCGTGGATTACCTGGACGAGCCCGCGCGGCTCGTTTTTTCATATCGTCGCCCACTCAACCGTAAATTCGTAGCACGATTTCAGGAATTCGTAGCACTTTTAGTATAAGACTGATAGCTTTCCAAGGACTGACCAATGACAAAAAAGAAAAAGCCGCAGCTGCTCAAGGGCTTTCGCGACCTCTTTGGGGCGGAGCTGCTGGCTCGCCAGCGGTTACTCGACCTGATACGTAAGACCTTCGAGCGTTACGGCTTCGTGCCGCTGGAGACCCCAGCACTGGAAGAGAAGCCGCTGCTGGTCGGCTCTGGTGAAGAGGCGAGCAAGCAGATATTTCTCTTCACCGACCCCGATGGCAAAGAGGTCGGGCTGCGCTACGAGCTGACCGCCTCGCTGGGACGAGTGGTTGCCTCGTACCAGGAGCTGCCACGCCCCTTCAAGCGTTATCAGGCAGAGCCGGTCTGGCGATACGATAAGCCGGGTCCCGGGCGGTTCCGCCAGTTCCTCCAGTTCGATATCGACACCGTGGGGGCGAAGTCCCTCCTTGCCGATGCCGAGATTATCGCCGCCATCGGCGATTGTCTGGAGCAGATCGGTCTCGGCTACCGGATTCGGGTCAGCAGCCGTCGGCTCCTCGACACGATGGTCGCCTGGCTTGGTCTGCCCACTGAGATGGCGAAGCCGGTCTTCCGGGTGCTGGACAAGCTGGACAAGCAGGGGCTGGAGAAGATCAAGCTGGAGCTTGGTCCCGGACTGGTGGATAAATCCGGCGATCCAATCCCCGGTCTGGGGTTGTCCGAAAAGCAGGTCGGTCAGGTCGAGAGCTTCCTCAAGCAAACCGCCGAGGAGCGCGGGCAAACCCTCGCCAATCTGAAGACACTGCTGGGCGACTCCGCTGGCGCAGAGCAGGCTATCGCCGAGCTTGAGGAGCTTGACGGCTACCTGACCGCGCTGAGGGTTGGCAGCGAGCAGGCGTTCTTCGACCTCTCCATCGCCCGAGGGCTGGATTACTACACCGGGCCGGTCTTCGAGGCGGAGATCACCGACGAGCGGCTGGGACGCTTCGGCAGCGTGATGGGCGGCGGACGCTACGACGAGCTGATCGGTCAGTACACCGGACAGCCGGTTCCCGCTGTAGGGGCATCTATCGGCGTTGATCGCCTTCTGGCGGCGATGCGGGAGGTCGGCATGGTCGAGGAGCGTGCCTCCACCGCTTCGGTGCTGGTGGTTACTCCCTTTAAGGAACTCCTCGGTGAGTACGTCAAGATTGCCACGGAACTGCGCAGAGCCGGAATCAACACCGAGCTTTACCTGGGCAAACCAGGCGGACTGGGCAAGCAGCTCAAATACGCCGACCGCAAGGGTATTCCTATAGTAGTGGTCGTAGGTCCGGAAGAAATGGAGAAAAATGAAGTATCAATTAAGATTTTCCCAAGCCTAAAAACGTTTGAGGGAGTTGATGACTTCGACCGTCAAGAATATCTAAATACGGTGCGTTTTTCTCAGCTTTCTTATAGTCGTGATGACTATATAGAGGAGATAAAGAAAGATTTGAAAGAAATTAAGAAGGGACTTTACGAGGTTAAGGAGTAATTGACGATCTCCGAGAGTACCTCAACGCCCGTCTGGGGCAGTTCACCCTCCAGCGCGATGAGCTGGTCAGCGAGCTAAAAGCTGTACTAGAGCAGATGTAGCCTAGGAAAGCTAAACTCTCACTCCAGGTATATTAGAAAAGAGGCTCCGAAGAGCCTCTTTATTTCCGGTCTGGATAACGACTAGAAGAAGAACTTGACGTTGACCTTGTACATCATGCCGTTGGCATTGACTGCACCGTTGTAGTCATCGTCGCCACCATCGTCGCTGCCCAGGGAGATCGGGTAGCTCAGGGAACCACCAATGGCGATCATGTCGTTGAAGAAGTAATCAGCAGCGACATCCAGGGTCAGACCCAGGGTGTTCATTGCCACCTCATCAACACCAGTACCAGCGGTGTAGTTCATCATGCAGTAGAAGAAGCCCAGACCAGCGTAGCCGACGAAGGGACCATCGCCAACGGTACCCAGGAAGTGGACACCAAAGTCCATAATGGAAGACTCTTCGCCGTCAATGTCGTCGCCGAGCTTCGGAGCCAGGGGCAGGTGGTAATTGAAGTGACCCAAGAAGGTGAGACCTTCAATACCGTACTGCAGGTTGATACCCAGACCAAGCTGGTTTCCGTTGTCAATCTGGCTGAATGAAGCACCGTTTCCCAACGCAAGACCAGCACCAAACTTGCCCTCAACCATGCTACCAGCGAAGGCGGGGACCATCATTGTAAGGACGATGGCTACTGCGAGTAGTTTCTTCATCGTGTATCTCCTTGTTTAGGGTGTAACGTAAGGATGGAGCAAGTATTGCGACTTTACTGTCAGTTACCGACATCTGACAAAATCAACTGACACAAAAATCAACAAACAACGGTTGATGATCCTAACTTACTCAACCATTGTTCGTGTAGTATAGCATCTGTTGATTTATTTTTCAACTTTTTTTTCAATAACATTCAATCCAGACTCTTTACCTTGACCAGTCCCGCTGGCTGTATTACCATGGCCGTTCTGGTTTGCTAGGTTCGTTGCTCTAGGCTATGTACCCCAACCGAAAGGGAAACAGATGAAAAAACTCTTGATGTTACTGGCTCTGCTGAGCCTTCTCGTTCTGCCGATGGCTCTGGTCGGTTGTGATGACGACGGTGAAGCGACCGAAGTCGAAGCTGACGGTCCCGCCGATCCCACGGCAGATGTCGAGCCAGGAAAAGGTGAAGAACCGAATACTCCCGCCGCCCCCGCTGGTGCGGGTGAGCTGGTTCTCTCCGCCTTCTACGATATCGCCCTCGACGACTACATCGTTTACGCCCTCGACAAAAAAGGTCAGCTCTGGATCGCCCAGGGTGAAGAGTGGGTAAAAGACGGCACTCCCTGTCCGGGAATCGCTCCCTACGATCTGTCTGCCTTCTATGACATCGCCTCTGATGAGTGGATTGTTCTGGCAATCGATGCCGCCGGCAATCTGTTCCGCTCCGGTGCTGAGGAGTGGTTCGACCTGGAAACCCCGCTCAAGGGCAGGGGTCCCTACGAACTCGATGGCTTCTACGATATCGCCCTCGATGACTACATTATCTACGCTCTGGACGGTGCCGGACAGCTCTGGATGGTCGCTGGTGAAGGCTGGGAAAAAGATGGTACTCCCTGTCCCGGCAAGGCTCCCTACGACCTCGACGCCTTCTACGACAGTGTTGACGACGGCTGGATCGTAACCGCCGTCGATAGCAAGGGTAACTTCTATATGTCCGGTGCCGAGGAATGGACAGACCTTGAGGTGCCAGTTCCGGCGAAGGCTCCGCTGGCTCTTTCCGGTCTCTTTGACCCCGTCGCCAATAACTTCGCCTTTGCTGTACTCGACGGCTCCGGTCAGCTCTGGTTCAGTGTAGGTGGAGAGTTCGAGACATTTGCCGCTCCCTGCGGCGGCAAAACACCTCGCGACCTCTCCATCTTCTACGACGATGCCGCCGACGACTGGATCTTCTACGTTGTGGATGCCAAGGGTCAACTCCTCGTCCTCGCTGGCGAAGAGTGGGCGACAATGATCGACTCCATGTAACCCCAGCAAGTGATTTCAGCGTGATTCAAAAGGGAGCCGCTCGGCTCCCTTTATTATTGTATATGGTACTTCCACCCTGTTGACGGATATGCTATCCTGCGCCTTCGCAAGCAAGAAAACGACAAACTAACCCAAGGCTGAGGTGAGAATGAGAATTGTGGTTGCAGTAGGCGGAAACGCCCTGATACGCTCCGAAGAGCGTGGAACGATGGAACAGCAGTGGCAGAACGTCGGGGCAACCTGCGGAGCTTTGGCAGAGATGATCACCGCCGGACATGAGCTGTTGATTACCCACGGCAACGGTCCCCAGGTCGGGAACCTGCTACTGATGAACGGGCAGAGCAAGGAGCTGCTGCCAGCCCTCTCTCTGGACTACTGGGATGCCAACACCCAGGGCGGCATCGGCTACCAGCTGCAAAGTTCGCTCACCAACAAGCTGCACAAACGGGGCGAGAGCCGCTGTGTGGTCAGCCTGACCACAATGGTGGTGGTGGAGGGCGACGACCCAGCCTTTGAGAATCCGACCAAGCCGGTGGGTCCCTTCTTTGATAAGGAAGTCGCCCAGCGTCTGGCAGCAGAACGGGGCTGGACGGTCATCGAGGATGCCAACCGAGGCTGGCGGCGGGTGGTTCCCAGCCCGCGTCCCCACG
>JAIOSI010000090.1 GCA_021107695.1 bacterium | reverse complement strand
GTTGGTCTCGAACTGGGCGCGAACCTCCTCATCGGAGAACTCCTCCAGCACCCCAACATGGGCATAGCCAGCGTTGTTTACCAGGTTGGTCAGCCGACCATCGTTCTGTTTGATCTGCTCCGCTGCGGCGGCGATGCTCTCGTTGTCGTTGACATCCAGCGGCAGAACCTCAACGGAGACCCCGGCCTCCTCGGCTGCCTTGAGGAGGTCGTCTTTCTTGTTTAGGTTACGCATGGTGGCGTAAACCTTGTGTCCGTGCTGAGCCAGCTCTACGGCGGTAGCGAGGCCGATTCCGGAAGAGCAGCCGGTGATTAGCGTAATCGGTTGTTTTGTTGAAGACTTCATCGAGAACTCCATAAAATGTTTGGGTGCTGAAAGGCTCTGTAGGGGCGAACCTTGTGTTCGCCCTTGTCTGCTTTAGATGTTAACCCCTCGCCCTTGCCCGTGGGACGAGTTCTCTCCCCAGAGGGGAGAGGGAGATAAGGAAGCGACCAGCGGGAGGCAGCTTAAAGCTGCACATAGAGCTGACCTTCGGTCAGAAAATCGTTGCCAAAATCCAGCATCACTGCTTCTTCACGGCGGGGACTAAAGTCCCCGCCCTACATTGTCCTCTCCAAATTAACAGAGCGAACGAAGAGAGCGCGTCCGTGGGGACAGTCGTTAATCTGCTGTTTCTTCAGCCGCGATACTGTGATGCAACGCACCGCGTTGCTGACCGGTGGAGAGGGAGATAAGGAAGCGACCAACGAGAGCGCGTCCGTGGGAATAGTCGTTAATCCGCTGTTTCTTCAGCCGCGATACTGTGATGCAACGCACCGCGTTGCTGACCGGTGAAGGAGGCGAGGGACTCACGGGCGGCGAGGTAGTCGTAGCGGGCGGATATCTCGCCGAGCTTGGCGTAGAGGTAGTTGACGTTCATGTCCAGATAGTCAGCGTTGGAGACCAGCCCCTGCTCGTACATGTTGGTGGTCAGGTCAAGACCCTCGGCGGCGGCGGCGAGCTGCTTCTCGGAAACCTCGATGGTCTTGGCGGCGGTGTTTAGTTGAAGGTAGCTCGCCTCGGCACCGAGGAACATCTCCCGCTCGGTCTTCTCGATTTGCGCCAGGCTCTTGTGCTCGTCGGCGCGGGCTTTTGCCATCTCGGCTACGCGCTGGGTCGAGGTAAAGATATCGAAGGAGGCGATGATGTTGATTGCCCAGTAGTCGTTGTCGTCGCTGAAGGTGAGGTCGGAACCGTTTGCCCAGCCGTAGCTTCCGCCGAGGTTGAGTTTGGGCCAGAAGGCGGAGGCTGCCAGACCGACGGAAGCCTCGGCGAGGCGTTCTGTTTTGCGTACGGCGATGAGGGCGGGATTGTATCGACGGACGAGGGCGAGGGTCTCTTCCAGACTCAGGGTGGATTCGCTCACGGTAATCTCACCGACGGGAACCACCTCCACGCTGTCGGGAAGGTCGAGGCCGAGGGTGTTTTCCAGCGCACCCCGGGCGAGGCGAACGGAGTGGTCAGCGGTGATGAGCAGCTTTTCCGCCTCGGCATGTTCGGAGATCGAGCGGAGGTGATCGGCTCGTGAAGCCAGCCCCACGGCGAGGTTAGACTCGGTCAGGCTCAGGTGTTCCGCCAGGCTCTCCAGGTTCTTTTCCTGGACGGTGCGGAACTCCTGGGCCTTGAGCAGGTCGAGGAATGCCGTGCGGGTGGTGAGGATCGCCGTCTGACGGGCGGCCTCCTGACTAAGCTCTGCCATCTCGGCTCCGGCTCCCGCCATCACCTTACCCCAGTAGATCGCCCCGCCGTTGAAGAGCGGCTGAGAAACCGTTAACGCCGTGGAGTAGCTCTCCATCTCGATGTCCATCGGTCCGGTGGGCGCGCCGTCGCCACCACTTCCGCCAGAGGTCGGGAAACCTTCGTACTTCGTATAGGTTACCGAGCCCGCGACCTGGGGCAGGAAGTTCGTCCACGCCGACCAGTTGGCGGCATTGGCAGAGTCGAGATCGGCATTCGCCATCCGCAGGTCGAGGTTATTGAGCATCGCCAGCTCCACCGCCTCGTCAATGGTCAGGAGGTTGTCCTCCAGCGCGGGAGGAGCAGAGACGACTACTTCGCCAGCGGTGAACGAGCCGGCGAGCAGAGTCAGGGTCAGGAACAGAGTAATTCGTCCGGTGTTAGACATCTTCTTCCTCTTCATCACAGGAAACACAATCGTTAACTTCCCGTTCGGAAACCTTTTGCCAGTTTTCCCAGGGATAATCTTCTAAAGTATCGATAAACTCTGACAGCCAGGTGGTTATGGTTGAGTGCATCCGCTCGGCCAGTGATGCCAGGGCCACGGCGTTGGGGAAGGGATAGACCTTCGTCATCTTCACGAAATGCCCTTTAATCTTTTGGGCATGTTTGTTGAATCCATCGAGCTGTTGCCGTAATGCCTTCAGGGCGACCTCCTTTTCCAAGACATGGATAAAAGCAGCACCCATAATGCACACCTCCCTGGACTCATCGGAGGTGAGCAGCGTCAGCAATCCCTCCTTTAAGAAGACCCGACCCGATTCGGTGAGTGAATAGACCTTCCGGGTGGGATACTTGCCTTCTTTATGATGATGGAAGGTTACGTAGCCCTGCTTTTCGAGCTTGCCAAGGAGGTAGTAGATTGAGGAAAAGGCGATATGACCCCACTGATTTAGACCACGAGCCTTGATCTCGCTGTCAATTTCATAGCCGTAACATGGTTTCTCTGCCAGCAGACCCAGAACAACCACCTCGGCAAAGGGAATCCCGCTGCTTTTCGCTGTTTCCTTAAACATCGTTTCCTTTGTACTTCTTCGCCGTTGACCAGCAACCGCTGATTACGCTGAGAGCAATCATCTCAATTCTAGCCCAAAGTACACCAGAGCAGTGTACTCTACGCTGGAGTAGTTTCGCGTAGTGTAGTTTTTCCCCTGAGGATTGTCAAGGGTTATTTTTGCTCTGGACTACTCCAGCCTGCAGCAGTTGACTGTTGACTCGTTTACGGCGGAGGTGTCGATTCGGTTCCGGGATAAGGGATAATCACTCAAAACTGGACTCGTAGAGCGGCTGTTGCGTAAATTACCTCGAATCTGCAATCCGGCTAAAATGCAGGCGGTGGCGCGATTGTTGCTGCGGGTAACTGCAAGTAGACAGGCAGGTTATAAGCTACGCAAGAAGCGTGCCACCGCCGTCCCTACGCCTTTTTCGGAGGTGTAATGCAGCTCCGGCTGATGAGGCAGACAAGCAAAGATGCTCGCTGTAAAAAAGAACCATATCAGCTTGATGTATACAATGTTATAAATATACCCTCGCCGATACTAACCGTAAAAATCCCCCACACCATCAAATCAACCGAGCCTCTGACCCTGCCACTTTTAGCCGTCTTGGAAGTGTCTTCGAGAACAGCCTGTAACTAGCATAATAGTCATAAGTTACTCTCTCAAGCAGGTACGCTGTTGAGTGATTCTCCCCTGAATAATTGGTTGTAGTTCACTTGGCGACCAAGTCGTTCAGAATGAACAATCCGTTCAAAATGAACTTCATTATGAACAGTTCATGGCTTCTGTCGGATTCGGTACATCGGGTCAGGCTCTGTAAACCACGGCCAGCACACAACCCGCGCTTCTTGTTAAAAATTGGCACGACTCTTGCTTCTATGAGCAAGTGAGAAAGGAGGTAAACAATGATGAAAGTTCTTATCGTAGATGATGATGAAGTCTTCCTGGAGAGTCTGATTGACGGGCTGGAGCAGAACACCGATAACTTCAGCTATCGGGTTGCCTACAACGGACGACAGGCTCTGGAGATACTCCAGGAAGGCAACATCGGTGTAATGGTTACCGATCTGAAGATGCCCCGGATGGATGGCTTTGATCTGATTGCCCGCGCCGTTAAAGAGTTCCCGGAGCTGCCCTGCATCGTTATGACCGCCTATGGCACCCAGGATATCGAACGCGCCTTCGACGACTACTCGATCTCGTATATCGAGAAACCGATCGAGATAGACGAACTGTACCGACTGATCGGCAAGGCCGCCGATAGCTGGGGCAGAGAGGGTAAACTCCGCGGCGTTACCCTGAGCAGCTTTCTTCAGCTAATCGAGATGGAGCAGAAGACCTGTCGGCTGGACATCCACAGCTCCATCTGGGGAGATACCGGTGTTCTGCGCTTCGCCCGGGGCAAGCTCTTCGACGCCACTCTGGGCAAGCTGAAGCCAGACGAAGCAGCACTGAAGATCATGTCCTGGGAAGATGTAACGATTACGGTTAAGAAGCAGCGTCCTGTCTTTAAGCGTCGCATCAAAACGCCGATGATGGAGCTGCAGATGGAGGCGTTACGCCTTGCCGATGAAGAGAACAGGGGCAAGGCTCCAACAAAACCGGTATTGGAGGCGGACAGCCTGAGCAAGGCACTGGAACTGATCGAAGAAAGCGATGAGCTAACTGTTGAAAGTGAACCTGAACCTAACCCGGCTGCTGAGATTGAAAAAGAGATGTCAGCACCAAAGTTTGATTTAGAGGAGGAAGTTATGGCTAGTCTCAAAGATCTGATGGCGGAATTCAACAACCTGGATGGATTCCACGGAATCGCCGTTTTCACCCCGGCTGGTGAACTGATGGGTAAACACGCAACTGGTGGGCTGGAGATTGACAAGTTCGGCGTGGATGTTAACAGCCTGCTCTACGATGCTCAAAAGCTGACCAAGGAGATTGGGATTTCCGCCGGACACCTTGTTCACGTCGAGAGTGACGATGCTCATCTCTTCGGGCTGTGTATGAACGAGGGAACCGATCCGCTCAAGAAAGATCCGGGCAAGGCACACTTCCACGTCGTGCTGATGATAGATCACGATTCACCCATCGGGATGGTCAAGATGCGTCTCGAATCCTTCGCCCAGAAGAGTGCCGACATTCTGCGCTAACCCAAAAGATTGAAAGGAACTGAATCATGGCTGCCCAACTTGTAAAGATCTACGAGTACATCAACGCCAACGCCACGATGCCTCAGAAGATGCAAATCGCCAAGATTTCTGGTATCAGTAGCAATATGGCGGCGAAGGACGACGATACACCGGACAGTGTAGCAAAGCTGACCCAGGCGGTTCAGACGGTACTGGGTACAGCTCCGATGTAGCGACATAACACATAAGAGCCAAAACAGGGGCGGGAGGTTTCACTTCCGCCCCGGTTGCGGTTGTCGCTCCCGCTACTTTACCTCTTTATTGTACTCTGCTAGAATCTTTACAGTGGTGCGAGGCTGTCTGAAGTCTATTCACCCACGGCTGAAGGAATTGCGATGACATCTGGTAAAAATGACCAAAAACTGGCTGAGAAGGTACAAGAACAGGTGTACCAGCTCTCGCTTGAGGGACAAAACATGTTTCTTACTGGAAGCGTGGTTATCTTTAAGTGGAGAAACGAAGAAGGCTGGCCCGTTGAGTACGTCTCGGAAGATGTTGAGAGTATCTTTGGCTACTTAGCCAGCGACTGGACTTCCGGCAAGATTTTATATGCCGACATTCTCCACAAGGATGATGTCGAACGCATTGGCAGTGAGGTCAGGCACTTCAGCGAAAGCGGAGCAAGTAAGTTTGAACATGAGCCTTACCGGGTTATCCGCAAAGATGGCGAGATAATCTGGCTTATTGATCACACAACAATTCTCAGAAATGAGGCGGGAAACATTACCCATTATCTTGGATATGTTGTGGACATCACCCGCCGCAAACAGGCCGAAGAGGAATTGAGAAAGTCCGAGGAGCGTTATCGTTCCATCTGGAAGAACTCCCCCGTCGGCATCGCCCTCACGGATCGCGAAATCCGAATTTCAATGGTCAACCCTGCTTTCTGTCGGATCCTCGGTTATCAGGATGATGAGCTTCATGGCCATCCCCTCTTTGAGCTACTGGCCAAAAAAGATGACAGGTTGTTTAATGGCGCACTAAATACGGAAACTCACGAGGAGCTTGCTAGTCTGCACGGTAGTCATTCCGCCGAACTGACCTTCCTGAAGAAAAACGGCGACTCAATTATCGTTGACCTCAGCATTGACTTTATCATCGCTGAAGACAACTCCGTTGACTACATGATTGTCCAGATGACCGACATCACCGAGCGCAAGCAGATTCAGAAAGTCATCGAACGGGGCAAGCAACAATGGGAACATACCTTCGATACCGTGCCTGATCAGATCATGGTTGTTGATCCCAATGGTGTGATAGAGCGGGTTAACCGAAGCTGCGCGGAGTACTTCAACGTGAAACCAAAAGAGATGATCGGAACCCGGTGTAATGAGTGGTATCATGACGGTCTGGTTATGCTCAGAGAAACCCGCCTCCGAAAGTCGCCACTCAAAACCAAAGAGGTTCTGAGCAGCGAGTTCCACAACCCCGAAGATGACACGTTTCTATATATCAGTGTTACGCCCCTTGTTAACGAGAATGAAGGGCTGATTGGCGTGGTGCATGTTGCCAGGGATATTACGGCAATGAAAAAAGCGGAGAAGGCACTCCGCGAAGCCAACGAGACAAGACAGCGTCAGGCAATGTTCCGGCAGATCGAGCAGATATTCTCCGCCATCCGCCACGAGATCGGCAACGCCCTCAACACACTCAAGACAACGCTAAACGTGCTGTACACAAACATCGACCGCTTCTCCACAGAGAAACGCGACATCTACTTCCAGCGGGCGTTGGACACCTTCAAGAGTGCCGAGCAGATGCTGCGGGTGCTTAAGGAATATCAGAAGTTCGACGAGCTGGAGCCGGAGAAGCTGCATCTCGACCGCTTCGTTACAGAAAAAATCGGCATCCTGATTGACAACGCGAAGAGTGCCGGAGTGAGGATGAATTATCAGCCAGGTTCTCACGATAAAATCACTAAAGCCGACCGCGACGCTCTGATGAGGATCATCCTCAATCTGGTGGATAACGCCATTCACGCCACTCAGGATTGCGACAATCCAACGATAACAATTTCTACCCGTTGGGACACAGATTGGCTTTACCTCCGGGTCAGCGACAACGGCGTTGGTATTGCCGAAGAAGAGCAGTACAAGGTATTTGCCCCGCTGTACACCACCCGTCGGGATGGCAGTGGTCTGGGGCTGGCAATTGTCCAGAAGCTGATGCAACAGATGGGCGGAGCCGTACGTCTGGACAGTAAACCGGGCAAGGGAGCAAAATTCGAAATCCGCTTCCCTGCAGCGTAACAATCAGCACCAGCAAACAACCCTGACATTAAACAAATGTCCCCCAAAGAAGCCAAAGTTCTGGTTATTGACGACGATGTCGCCTTCTGCGAGTCTATCTGCGATGGCTTGCGGATGGAGGGCTATCAGGCGCGGTCGGCTCAGACCAGAGCCAGCGGAATTGAGCAGTTTCGCAACTGGCAGCCCGATGTCGTTCTCCTTGATCAGAACCTGTCTGCAGGCGACGATGGTCTTGCCGTTTGTCGGGAGCTGGTGAAGTTAAACTCGGAGACAAAGATCATCTTCGCTACCGCCTTCGGCAGCTATCGCGCCGCCGTGGAAGCGATTCAGGCGGGGGCATACGATTATCTGAGCAAGCCCCTGGACCTCGACGAGCTTTACCTGTCGATCCGCAACTCCGTTGAGATGAGCAATCTGGAACAGCGGGAACGAGTCAGCAGCTATCGTCTGCGAAGCAGAAAGCAATGCGATACCATCGAGGGTGATTCTCCGGCGATTCAGGAGATTCGCCAACTGGTCAAGATGGCAGCGGGAAGCCGGGCAACGGTGTTGATTACCGGTGAAACTGGTGTTGGTAAGGATGTTGCCGCTCGCGCCATCCATCGCCTCGTCGGAGATAGTGGCAGCCTGATTACCCTCAACTGCGCCGCCATCCCCGAATCGCTGATCGAAAGCGAGCTGTTCGGTCATGAGAAGGGTGCCTTTACCGGAGCCACCACCCGCCGCAAAGGGGTCTTCGAGCTGGCCGATGGCGGCACCCTCGTTCTAGATGAAATCTCCGAGATGCCCCTGCAACTCCAGAGCAAACTCCTGAGTGTCCTTGAGGAATGCCGCCTGCGACGCCTCGGTGGAAGTAACGAAGTCAGCATTAATGTCCGGGTAATCGCGACCTCGAATCGCAACCTCGACGAGGAGATCGCCGCCGGACGCTTCCGCCGGGACCTTTACTACCGACTGGCGGTGATTACCATCCAGATTCCGCCGCTGCGTCAAAGACTGAGCGACATCCCCAAAATCGCAGCTTCTCTCCTGAAGGGACTTACCGGAGGAACCATAACCTCGCTTCCGGCGGAGCAGCTGAAGTCACTTGCTGGCTATCCCTGGCCCGGTAACGCCCGTGAGCTGCGCAACATCCTTGAACGAGCGGTGATTCTGGCAGCTGGCGGCTTGCCCGATCCGGCTTCACTCCTCCAGGCAACCCCACAACAAAGCACCAATCCCGCTGAGGTAACTGGCAGTATTCGCCCGCTGGATGAGATGGAGCGGGAGCTGATCATCCGGGCAATGGCGCATTATCAGGGCAATCGCCAGCTCACCGCCAACGCGCTGGGACTCTCGCTTTCAACGCTACGCCGCCGCCTGATAGAGTACGACATTACTTAATCAGTTTCATCTTGGTATAATCACTCAGCCGTGAACCAATCTATACGACTAATAGTGGCAGGGTTAGAGGTTCTGTTGATTTGATGGTATAGGGGATTTTTACGACTGGTACAGGAGATGGCAAGTCTATAACGTTGTAAATATCAAGTTGATATGGTTATTTTTAGCGAACATTTTTGCCTATCTGCTTCATCAGCCGGAACTGCATTACACCTCCGAAAAAGGCGCAGGGACGGTGGTGGCACGCTGCGTAAAACTAGCTATGCCCAGGTGAAAGCAGCCAGAGGATCCCGCCACCGCCTCTCTCTTAGCCGGAGTACGATTTGGGCGCAATTCATGCCGTAGCCGCTTTGCTGGTCCGGTTTCAAATGATTATCCAAAAAACTTTACCTAATCAGCTCACTCTGGTAAACTGTTCTCGGATAAAAACATAACCTATTTCCATGGCATGAGGTCAGGGAGGGGTATCGTGAGCTCTGGAGCAAATCCTGAATTTGGTAACAGTGCGCTTCAGTATCCGGACGAGCAAGGATTGGGGTTTCTTCAAAAGCACCCCAGCTGCGTCCTGATCCTCGCCAGGGACTATCGAGTCCTGGCGATTAACGAGGCGGCACTGACGCACTTTGACCTGCCCGAAGAAGAAGCATTGAAGCGATACTTTTACGATGCAATGCACCTCAACCACTCTCCCTGCGATAACGAGCTGCACACCTGCCCGCTTCGAAAAGCCTTTGAAACTGGCGAGTCCGTTACCGCAGAGCAAACTTACCACTCCGGCGGTGGCGAGCTGATTATCGAGGCTCAGGCGTTTCCGCTGGCAGACGAAGAGGGTGAGCCAGACCGGGCGGTTGTCTTCCTGCGCGATGTTACATTGCAGCGGCAAAACCTGAATCTGGAGCGGTTGGCACAGCGGGCGAAGGACGGCACAATCACCGAGTTGGAGCTACTGCGTTTGCTGCTGGATAACGTCAACCTGGCACTCTGGATCACCGACTGGGACAACCAGCAGGTTCTCTACATCAGTGCCGCCTACGAGGCAATCTGGGGCTACTCCCGCGAAAGTCTCTATGTCCAGGGCTGGAGCTGGTCTGCTAACGTTCACCCCGAAGACCGCGCCCGCATAGTTGATTCCTTCTCGACCAACGCCATCCTCGGTACCTACGACGAGGTCTATCGGATCATCGACCACGAGGGTCAGGTACGCTGGATCCACGACCGTGCCTTCCCAATTCCCGGTGAAGAGGGCAACATCTGGATGGTTGCCGGAATTTCCGAGGATGTTACCGACAGCCGGAAGGACATCAGCGGATAAAGCCAGATTCGACCCGCGTGTTTGTTGAATTTGTGTGAAATCAAAAAAGCCGACCCTACAGTCGGCTTTTTGTATTCTGCTGGTTAACTCTAATGCTTGCGGTGAAATCCGTGGTGACGACGCCCACACCATTGATGCTTACCCTCGGATTCACCGGAGAGCAGTCTCACCTCCACCTTGCCCGCCAGTCCCCGTCCCAGAGCGAGGCTGGTTTCACCGACCCGCACAATCAGGGGATGTCGCTCGATGATTCTCGCCCGAGCACCAATCGGTAGTCCCAGTTCCGCCAGCCGCTGGTTAGCCCGGCGACCGCCGTGAACCCGGGTGATCTCAAACTCCGCCTCAACGGCGAGCTGGTCTATAAACAGCGGGGCGTCGGTCTGAGTCGGCATCGGTAATCTCCAGATTTAAGTTGAACAGTCCCACATCAATTTTCCTGCATCAAAGTCTACTTCAGTTAAGAAAAGGTGTCAATAGTAATATTGTCTCAATAAGACAACGCGGTGCGGTGGCTACCCCTCACCCCGACCCTCTCCCCAGAGGGTAGAGGAAGATTAGGAAATAGCGTTACTCTACTCTTCCGTGAACTGGTGAACCACCTCGTGGTCGGTCAGGGCAACGATGTAGTCCAGCAGCAGGCGATGACGCTCCCCCTTGTAGGCAGCGGCAAAGGGCTGCTCCAGCTCCTCTGGCGGGTCAAAGCTTAACGTCGTGGTAACGATGGCTCTGCTGGCGATTATTCCGTTGGTCGGCTTCATTATCGACCTCCTCCGCCAGCGCAAAGAAAAGCTCGAGTAGCCTGTTCGGATACCCCGGAGCCTTCTACCGAGATAAACTAAACGAGTCGAAAAGCTCGTTTTTTGCGTAACGTGTCATTAAGGGAGCAATCCCCCGGTTTACCAGATAAAACCGTAGATTCCAGCCTGAACGTTGACGTAGTGCAGCGCGTCCATGTCTGGATCTTCGGGCAGCCAGTGCAGAACGCCCTCCATAAAAACCCCGATGATCCCGACGAAGCCAAACTCCACCCCGCCACCGACGTTCAGGCCAAAACGCAGCTGGGAGACCTCCGTGCCGTCGTTCTGGTAGTGATAGTACAGCCCGGGGCCGCCGACCAGGTAGGGCGAGAAGGGGGAGGTGAGGAGGAACTTGACCTGAAGGTACGAGGAAAGAATTGAGCTTTCCTGCTCCGCCGCGTCAGCAACCTCTTTCCACGCTGGGGCGGCGTACTCGAAGTTGAGGCTCAGGTCGAGGAATGGCTCCATCCACCAGCCGATGCGCAGCCCGCCGGTAAGCGCGCCATTAAAGCCCTCGCCGTACTCCCGAAACGGCGAGTGATAGCCCAGTCGCATGCCGATGGTGGTGATTGGATCGTCGTTGAGACCGAAAAGGTTGTCGAAAGGTCCCAGACAGACCGCCGAGGCAGAGAGGAGTAGAACGGTTAATAGCAGCAGAAGGGTGGTTTTCATTTTTCTCCTAAGGCTGAGGCCGATAGTTTTAAAAAAATATTATTCTTTTAACTGAAGCGTTATAGCTTTGCCTTTATGTTTTTCGCCTAAAGCATCCATAAAATAAGGTATAAGCTTGACACTACCTCCTGCTTGCCCCCTTATTGCCTTCTTTATTTCTCCAACTTTAACATAAAAATCACAGCTAGACCCTGGCATCAATTCATACGGAAATTGTAACGGAGGTAAATCCTCTGCTGGAATTGGTATGGTCATGTATTTATGAATTTCAGGAGCATGTAACCCAAAACCGTTCAGAGATAACTTACGTAAACCTTGATTTGACGCAGTGAAGGTATAATAATTTTACACTGATTCCCCGCTACTTTTAACCATAAACCCAAGTGAGGGTTTTAC
>JAIOSI010000224.1 GCA_021107695.1 bacterium | reverse complement strand
GGTCTTGAACTCGTTGAGGCGATCCCGCCGCCGGGTCAGGTTGTCGGCAAGGTAAAGCACCAGGAAGAGCTTAACCAGCTCCGCCGGCTGGAAGTTGAAGAACCCCAGGGAGATCCAGCGTTGCGCCGCGTGAGAGCTTGTCCCCACACCCTGTACCAGCACCAGTACCAGCAGAATCAGCGAGGCGGGCATCGCCAGTCGGGTCAGCCGGGAGAGCTTCTGGTAGGGCAGTCGCCAGAAGAGAATCAGCAGAGCCACGCCGGGGATGAGCTTCCAGAGCTGGGAAATCAGCAGCGGGAAAGGACCGTCCTGCGCCGAGCCGATGATGGAACTGGCACTGCCGACCATCAGCAGTCCAACCACCGTCAGCGCGGCGATTAATCCAAACAGAGCCAGGTCAAGCCGCCTCGTCTGCATCCGGTCATTCCGTTAAAAGGGAAGTGCCTCGTCATTCTCGTCTTCAGCTTTGTCTTTATCCAGAGACACCGCAAGACTGAAGCTATGCTCGCCGTTGCGGTCTTCATCTTCCGTTTCGGAGTCGTCACCAAACAGCGCGATCTGCAACTGTCGCGGGTCGTACTCCTCCAGCGGGTTGATCTTTAGCGTGATAGACATTGCTAACCTCCTGAGGTGCAAGGGTTGTCGGGCTTAGGTGTGGTTTTAGCTTGGTCTGTAGGGGCACGGCATGCCGTGTCCCTGTTATGCTATCTAGCGTAACTTCAGGGTCGAGATTGCGACCAGCGCGCACATGGCGGCGATAATCCAGAAACGGACGATTACCTTAGACTCCGCCCAGCCCTTCATCTCGAAGTGATGATGCAGCGGTGCCATCTTGAAGAGCCGCTTACCCTCGCCGTTCGGTCCCTTACCTTTGGTAACTTTGTAGTAGCCGACCTGGAGCATCACCGAGAGGGCTTCGAGAACGAAGACTCCACCGACGACAACCAGCAGCAGCTCCTGCTTGCTGAAGATCGCCATCGTGGCGATGGTTCCGCCAAGAGCCAGAGAGCCGGTATCGCCCATGAAGACCTCAGCCGGGTGAGAGTTGAACCAGAGAAATCCCAGCGAAGCTCCGACCAGGGCAGTAACGAAGATGGTCAGCTCACCGATGTCCTGGAGAAAGGTAACCTCCAGATAGTTGGCAAAGACGGCGTGTCCGGCAACGTAGATGAAGACGGCGTATGCCAGTCCGGAGAAGAGCGTCCCGCCGATTGCCAGACCGTCGAGTCCATCGGTGAGGTTCACCGCGTTGGAGAAGCCGATAATCACGAAGGCGACGAAGGGAATGTAGCCCCAGCCGAGGTCAATCGCAACATCCTTAAAGAACGGAACGGTCAGAATCGTCGAATGCCCGGGATCGAGGGGGAAGAAGTAGAGAATTGCTCCGATTCCCAGCCCGATCAGTGCCTGACCAATCAGCTTATAACGGGCAATCAAACCCAGCGGGCGACCCTTGACGTTCTTCAGGTAATCGTCGAGGAAGCCGAGGAGTCCCAGTCCTATCATCACTATCAGGCTCATCAGCACGTAGCGGTTGGTCAGGTCGGCGAGAAGCAGCGTCGGCAGGGCGATTGCCAGGATGATGATGATTCCACCCATCGTCGGAGTGGACTCTTTGGTCTTGTGATGTTCAGGTCCGTCGTCCCGGGTCTTCTCGGTGAACTGCTTCCGCTTCAGCCAGCGGATGATCATTGGTCCGAAGACGAAGATGGTCAGCATGGCGAGAATCGTTGCCAAAGCCGCCCGGAAGGTGATGTAGCCAAAGAGGCGGAAGAATCCGACCTTGTCGGCAAGGGGCGTTAGCAGGTGATAGAGCATTGTTTCCCTTCCTGGCTACAATTCAGGTAGTTTCTCGATGAGGTCGCTAAGTCCCAGGGCGTTGCTCGCCTTGAGCAGGACGATGTCGCCGGCACGGAGGTTCTTTAACAGAAATCGCAGGGCGGCGGCAGTATCCTCGGCGGAGTAAACCTCGTCCATACCGTCAACGAAGGCCCCTTCGCCCAGCTCCAGCTTGTATTCACCCACGGCAAGGAGCAGGTCAATTTCCAGCTCGGCGACCTTTCGTCCGACCTCCCGATGCAGCTCCGGGGCGGTTTCGCCCAGTTCCAGCATATCGCCCAATACGGCGATCTTGCGTTCTCCGGGGAGTCCGGCAAGGGTCTCCAGAGCGGCGTTCATCGAGAGCGGGTTGGCGTTGTAGGCATCGTCGATGATCGTCAGCTTGCCCTTGTGAATGATCTCGCCCCGTCCGGCGGTTAGCTTCGCCCGGCGGAGTCCGCTTTGAATCTGCTCCGGGGTTGCTTCGAACAACAGAGCCGTCGCTATTGCTGGCAGGGCGGCGATTGGTTGGTGCTGCCCAATCGTCGCAAGTTCTACCGGGAAGCTGGTCGCTTTGGAAACAACGCCCGCAGGCGGTTCCCAGAGGACGGTGAAACGGCTACCAGTTGAGGTGGTTTCGACCTCCGTCGCTCGGCAATCGCCTTCGCTCAGACCAAAGGTAACGACGAGGCAGATAGCAGACTCTTTCAGGATATTAAGGTATTCATTCTCCGCTGGCAGAATCGCCAGACCGTCTTTGGGCAGCTCGGCTATCAACTCTGCTTTGGCTCTGGCAATTCCGGCGACATCGTCGAAGAACTCCAGATGAGCCGCGCCGACGGTGGTTACGATACCGATTCGAGGACGAGCCGCCTTCGCCAGAGCGGTAATCTCTCCTGCCCACTGCATCCCCATCTCCACCACGGCAAAGCGATGCTCAGCGGTCAGTCGAGCCAGGGTCAGCGGAACCCCGACCTCGGTGTTCAGGTTCGCCGCCGAGGAGAGCGTCGGGGCGACCTCCGCCAGAATCGCCGCCAGATAGTCCCTCGTCGTCGTCTTGCCCACCGAGCCGGTAACGCCGATTAGCTCCACTGCGGGATAACTCTCCCGAAAGCCAGCCGCCAGCATTAGCATTGCAACTCGGACATCAACGACCACAAGCTGGGGCAGGGGGTAGTTCTCGGTTTCCTTACTAACCAGCACCGCCGCCGCGCCGCTCTTCGCCACAGCCTTCAGATAACGATGCCCGTCCACCCGCTCACCGACCAGGGCACAGAAAAGATCACCACTCTGCACAGC
This sequence comes from bacterium, assembly GCA_021107695.1. GTDB lineage: Bacteria > RBG-13-66-14 > RBG-13-66-14 > RBG-13-66-14 > RBG-13-66-14 > JAIOSI01. Next base: position 5,002 of record JAIOSI010000224.1, on the reverse strand, counting down.
GCGGGAATCGCTGGCAAGACCACCGACAACGGTCTCTGTCGAGGATCCATCCCTAGGCAGAAGCTGTCCCGTGGTCATCGCTGCCAGTTCACCCAGCTTGCGAGGGCGACCCAAACTTGAACGCAGGTGGTAAAAGTCAGTCACTATCCTGCTTTTAGGGTTATAGTATAGGATTCGTTAGTCTCGCTATCGCTACTGTTACCAATCACCGCTTTGACATCTCCGCTGCCGTAGAGCGAGGCTGTTACTCCACCGGCGGAGAGCAGAGCCGCCGCCTGGCGGGCGTTGAGTCCCAGAGCAACCGGCGTGTCTTCGGTGAGGGGGGAGCGGAGCAGCTCCGGGGTCTCGGCGCGAACCAGCCGGGCGGTTAAGGCTCCCGGAGCGGGAACGCCTTCCAGAGCCAGCACCTGCCGGGCGATTCGGGAGAATGCCGGACCGCAGACCGGACCGCCACCGTAGATAGGGTTTGGTTCGTCAACCACTATCAACAGTACCAGTCGGGGATCATCCGCCGGGGCAAAGCCCACGAAGCTGGCGATGTAACGACGGTCGAGATAGCCCTCCGGGCCGATCTTCTCAGCGGTTCCGGTCTTGCCAGCGGCAAGATAGCCAGAGTCTCCTGCCTGAACTGAGAGTCCGTGATCCACCGTGCCGATCAGAATCTCGCGGAGCAGCCGGGAGGTCTCCGCCGAAATGACCCGGCGCTTGACCTCGATTTCGTTCTCTTCAATGATCGTTCCGGCATCCTTTTCACGGAGTACCAGACGGGGGGTTACCAGAATCCCTCCGTTGGCAATCGCCGCATAGGCGGTAACCAGTTGCAGGGGGGTAACGGCGATGCCCTGCCCAAAGCTGGCGCAGGCGGTGTCCAGGGGATACCACTTATCCGCCGGGCGGAGCAGTCCGCCGACCTCACCGGGCAGCCCGACCCCGGTCGGCTCGCCAAAGCCAAAATCTGTCAGGGTCTGATGGAGCAGCTCACGCCCCATCTCCAGCCCAATCTGTAGCGCGCCAACATTGGACGACCGCTCGATGATCCCGGTAACGGTAAGCTGGCTGGCGTGGGGCAGGCTGTCCTTGATTCGGGTTCCGGTAACCAGGGTGGCTTCCGGAGTGTCGAAGACGGTCTCCGGCGTAATCCGTCCGCTGTCGATTGCCCCGGCAATGGTAAAGCTCTTAATCGTACTTCCCGGCTCGAAGATATCGGTGATGACCCGGTTTCGCCAGATCGAGGGAGAGAAGTCGCCATAGTTGTTCGGGTCGAAGGTCGGATAGTTCGCCAGTGCCAGCAGGTCGCCGTTTGCCGGATCCATCAGCACTGCCATGCCGCCGAGGGCGTTGTTCTTCTCCACCGCCCGTGCCAGCTCCCGCTCCACGATGTGTTGATAGCGGGAGTCGATGGTCAGGTAGATGTCGTTGCCCTGTCGGGGCGGCTGTCCGCTTTCTCCCAGTGGGTAGAGGGTACGTCCGGTGGCATCACGGAGCCGCAGAATCCAGCCGTCTTCTCCGGTGAGCTTCTCGTCGAAGACCAGCTCCAGTCCCTCCAGCCCCTGATTGTCCACACCGACGAAGCCGAGGAGGTGGGCGGCGGTTTCTCCCTGAGGATAGAGGCGAGCCGATTCCTCCCTGAGGTAAACACCGGGGAGGTCGGCCTCGCGCAGGGCAAGAACCTCTTTATCCTCCAGCTGTCGGGAGAGCCAGGAGAAGTAGCTGTCCCGCTGGAGGGTGGCGTGGATGTGTTCTCTGGAGATGTCGAGTATCCCGGCGAGGATGTCGGCAACCCGGTCTCGTTCCTCTGGCTTGACTTCGTTGGGAGAGACAAAGGCGCAGACAGAGTCGTGATCTACCGCCAGAGCAACACCGTCGCGGTCGTAGATGGCTCCGCGAATGCCGGGGAGCGGCTCGCGAACCACATGCTGCTTACGCGCGATCTCTTCGAGTTCCTCGCCCTGCCCCAGGGTCAGTTGAACCAGCCGCCCGACGACCACCAGCAGAGCCAGCAGCATAACGGCGGTTATCCAGTGCAGCCGTCGCTGGTCGCGGTCTCCGCTATCTCTGTCTCGGGTTTGATAAGCCATAGGGTCTCGACTGACGAGATTTCTGTAAAATGTCGACTGCTCTTGTCTGGGACAAGGGGCTTTAGCCCCTTGCTAGTTTGCAACGCATAACGATTTCCACAAGGGGTTGAAACCCCTTGCCTTAACACCCGGTGGTGCGGATGTTTATTCGAGATTGTCTTCTTGTCTAATAAACCGTAATCGTTTCAATCTCTTCGGGGACGACCAACTCCAGCCGCCGAGCCGCCAGCCGCTCCAGTTCGCCCGGAGCCGTGGCTAGCCGCCAGCGTTCCATCAGGTTGCCGAAAAGCTCTTCCTGCATGGCAACCTCGCCACGGAGTTCGTCTATCTCTACCCGCAGGTTGCTGGCACGGCTGTTGAGGATGAGGTAAACCGTCCCCAGCAGGGCAAAGGCAAGGATTGTGATAAAGAGGAGGCTGATCCGGCGTTTATTCATTGCGTAGTCTTCGGAGCGTGGGGATAACGGTTATCAGTCAGGTTTTGTATTCGCGTAAGTGTGTCCAGCTTCAAGCTGGCGGCGTTTATTCATTGCGTAGTCTTCGGAGCGTGGGGATAACGGTTATCAGTCAGGTTTTGTATTCGCGTAAGTGTGTCCAGCTTCAATCTGGCGGCGTTTGTTCATCCTCTCCCTCTCCCCTCTGGGGAGAGGGTCGGGGTGAGGGGCTGATGGTCAACTACCAGGGCGTATGCAATACGCCCCTACGGCAACCTCTCTCCTGCCCGGAGTTTTGCCGAGCGGGCGCGGGGGTTGGCTTTAATCTCCGCATCAGCGGCAATGACAGGGCGGCGGGTCAGCAGCTTGAACTCTTCCTGTGGTTCACAGAGGCAGACCGGGGTTCCGGGAGGGCAGACGCAGCCGCCGCTCATCCGCCGCAGGAACCGCTTGACGAGGCGGTCTTCACCGGAGTGATAGCTGATGAGTACCAGCCGTCCGGCGGGTTTGAGCAGGGTCAGCGAAGTCGTCAGGATGGCGTTGAGTTCGTCAATCTCGCCGTTGACCGCCATCCGCAGGGCCTGAAAGGTGCGAGTCGCCGGGTCAATCTTTCCTGAGCGGCGGACGACCCGGCGGACGACCTCGGCAAGCTCGAAGGTGGTGCGCAGCGGGCGGCTCTTGACGATTGCCCGGGCGACAGCACGGGAACGGCGTACATCGCCGTATCTATATATAAGGTTAGCCAGATCGGCTTCAGGGGTTTCGTTGACCAGCTTCGCCGCCGTGGTCGGTGCGCTTTGGTCCATCCGCATATCCAGGGGACCATCGAAGCGGAAGGAGAAGCCCCGTTCGTCATCGGAAAGCTGTTCCGACGACAGACCCAGATCGAGGAGCAGCCCATCGAAACCGCCGCCGAGCGTAGCCAGCTGACTAAAGGACAGCTGTTTCAGTTCCAGTCGGGGGGCAAGCTCGGTGGGCAGTTCTTCAGCAACCCGTCGCAGAGCCGCTTCGTCTCGGTCGCAGCCGACGACAGTCGCTTCGGGAAAGCGTTCCAGCAAGGCGCGGCTGTGTCCGCCCCGTCCCAGGGTTCCGTCAAGATAGCGTCCCGCCGGAGCGGCGACGAGAAACTCCAGCGATTCGTTGAGCATCACAGGCTGATGATGTTCTAACGCCACGGCTAAAACTCCAGGTCAGCGAGTATTTTAGTCATCGGCATCATCCCAGGGAGACACCGCTGGCGGCGGAGGGACTTTTACCTAAAACTCCAGATCCGCCAGTTTTTCCGCCATATCTTCGTAGTCATCCTCGGCGGTGTAGGCGTTCCACTTCTCTTTCGACCAGATTTCAATCCGCCTTCCCACGCCGACTACCACCGCTTCATGTTCCAGATCCGCCCAGCCCCGGAGCTGCTTTGGAATCACCAAACGCCCCTGTTTGTCGAGGCTGACCTCGGTGGCTCCGGCGAAGAGCGTCCGGGCGAACTTCCGCGCCGCGCTCTTGTTCGCCGCCAGTGCCTGCACCTGCTCGGCAACCTTGCGCCAGCTTTCCAGCGGATAGAGGAAGAGGCAGTGATCCAGCCCCTGCGCCAGCACCCATTCTCCGTTGCTACCCTCGGCGGCACCGCTGGAGCGGAGCCGGGCGGGAATCGCCAGCCGCCCCTTGTCGTCGAGATTGTAGTCGTAGCGTCCGAGAAACATTTTTCGTCCTGCTTGAGTTGGTTTAGCAAATGTCTGGTGGGGAGATTTTCCTGCATTAACGAGTTATCAGGGAACTTTCGGCATGGTGAGGATAGATCAAATCATGGCTATCACCTGTTATTACAACCAAATGTAAATTATCCCCACTCTTCACCACTTTCAACCACCGACTATAATAGGGTAAAACAGCAAGGCTGTCAACCTTTATACGGGATTGATTTTGTTGTCTCAACGGATTGGTGATTCAGAGTGAAAATGAGCTTTGCTACCGCATAAAACCTCACAATATCCAGTATCATCGTCCATTCGCGGGTCGACCTAAAGATCGAGCCCTGCATAAACCTTGTAAGATGTGATAGTTTTTGCCGTTCCATGTCGCCGGGGCGCGGCACACCACGCCCTTTTATGATTCAACGAAAGGTGAACACCAGCATCCATCAAACTGATCTGCACCTGTGGGAACCTGCCCAAAGAAAAATATCTTCTCATCCCCTGTCAGATATGTTAACCTTACCCGCTCGAACTGAGAGTAGTCTTTCTTTTCCCAGGGCGTAAATCGCCCGCAACCCAGGTATGTCCGGCGCAGCCGCTCCGTTGTTCAGTTGCGATTCGTCGGAATGGTGAGGTTTCCCCCACATGAGTTATCTTGACGAGAACGAAGGAATTAACCCTGTCCCTACTCCGGAACCTGCTCCTGAAGAAGCAAGTCCCGAAGTAGCACCAGAGCCAGAAGAAAAACCCGCGCTGACTCTCGATGACCTTGGCGACGACGCCACCATGGACGAACTCATGGC
>JAIOSI010000240.1 GCA_021107695.1 bacterium | reverse complement strand
TGAGCCGCGCCGATTGCCCCCATCACACCGTAATGCTCCGGCACGATGATCTCCAGCCCCAGCTCCCGCTCGAAGGCCTTGCGGATTCCCTTGTTCGCCGCCACGCCACCCTGAAAAACCACCGGAGACTTAATCTTTTTACCCCGGGCGATGTTGTTCAGATAGTTCCGCACCAACGCGTCGGCAAGCCCGGCGATGATGTCCTCGGTGGTATGTCCCATCTGCTGCTTGTGGATCATGTCCGATTCGGCAAAAACTGTACAGCGTCCGGCGATGCGCACCGCACTCATTCCCCGCAGGACGTAATCGCCGAACTCCTCAATCGGAATACTCAGCCGCCCCGCCTGCTGGTCGAGGAAGGAGCCAGTTCCCGCAGCGCAGACGGTGTTCATGGCGAAATCCACCACGATGCCGTTGCGCAGGATGATTATCTTGGAGTCCTGTCCGCCGATTTCCAGCACAGTTCGCACATCGGGGATGACCAGGGAAGCCGCCACGGCGTGGGCGGTAATCTCGTTCTTAACAGAATCTGCCCCGACCAGCACGGCGGTGAGCTGCCTTGCTGATCCCGTTGCGCCGACTCCGGCGATGTCTGCTGCCCGGCTGCCGAGGAGTTTACCCACCTCCGAGAGACCACGCTGCACGGTCTCGATGGGTCGTCCCTGAGTGCGCAGATAGACGCTCTCGACGATGTTACTCGCTTCGTCCAGCACGGCAAGGTTGGTACTGACCGAGCCGACATCCACACCGAGGAATAGTTTTTTTTTCATCATGATTGTTTCTGTGCTGGCTTGCAGGGCGTATTGTCAAATACGCAAGGACACGGCATGCCGTGCCCCCATCATATACGACGCAGCTTCAATGCAGCCCCTCACCCCGCCCCTCTCCCCAAAGGGGAGAGGGAGTAAAAGCAGCAACCAACGGGAGCGGGGAAATCTCCAGGTGTCCTGGACGAAGCCCAGCCCGGTGATGCAACGCACTGCCTGCCTACGGGCAGACCAACTTAGTTGATACAAAACGCGGGGATTAACGCTGTCCAGCTGATTTTTGCAGCCGCGAAAGCAAGCTGCAACGCTTGGCGTTGCGTTGCCTAGAAAAAGTAGCTGTAGCCAGCGCGAAGGCTGATGGCGGAGAAGTGGCGTTCTTCCTCTACGAAGGCGTGGGTATAGTGGAGTCCGACGGAGAAGATGCTGGCGGGGAGGAAGGGGAACTCTGCTCCGACCTCGGCAACGGCAATGAAGTTGGAGTTGTTGTATTGATAGCCGAAGTTGGCGTCGGGCTGCTCGATGTTCAGGGAGGTGCTGTAGAATTGTCCGCCGACCCCGGCACCAAAGTAGGGAGACATCCAGTAATCCGGGGCGAAGCTGATGCGGGGCATCAGCCCGAAGGTGAGGAGCTGGGCGGTGATGTCGGTACCGTGCTGATCGAAAGCTGTACCGGGGACAAGGGAGGTGTAGTCGAAAAAGAGTGCCAGCTCCAGATCGCCGGAGGGGAGGCGATAGCCAGCACGGAAGCTGCCCTCAAAGCCAGCCCCGAAGTAGGGATTATTTCCGGCAAAGCTCCAGTAGCCGCCCTCTACACCGACGGCGATTCCCTTGACCATCTGTCGGGGTTTGGCAGTCAGGCTCGTTACAACGAGAAGAATAAGTACCAGCAGCAAGAGTTTTTTCACGACAAACCCGCCTATTTTGTAATTTTTTGAAGCGTAACCCTGTCAACGGGAGCAGTATAGCAGGAAAAACGCGCAGAGGCTAGGAACATCGGAGCAGGCAACACTGTCGCACGCCGGTAGGGGCATATTGACATATGCCCCTGTTAATCAGCCCCTACCCTCAGTCCCATGGACGAGTTCCTCACCAGAGGGGAGCGGGAGCAGCATGATGCTGCACCCAGAGCTGGGCTTCGCCCAGAAAACCTAGAGAACTCTCGGCTATCAAAATAGCAACTGTAAGCGAGTAATGACGAGTGGATGACCGTGGCAGTCAGTACAAAATGGCAATAGACCTGATCGCGAAGGTGTGATGCAACGCACCGCGTTGGCAGCATGATGTTGCACTCAGAGCTGGGCTTCGCCCAGAAAACCTAAAGGAATCTGACATCCGACCGTAGGGGCGTATTGACTACGCCCCTGTTAATCAGTCCTCCTCCCCCAAAAAGGGGAGAAGGGAAGAGAAAGTGGCGTTGCTACAACTTCTTTGCCAGGAGTCCGGGGAGCTGGCTGGGCAAGTCGGCGACGGGAACTCCCGCTGCGGTGAGAGCCTCGATCTTGCTCTCTGCCGTTCCTTTGCCGCCAGCGATGATCGCCCCGGCGTGTCCCATCCGCTTGCCCTTCGGCGCGGTGCGTCCGGCGATGAAGCTGACCACGGGCTTGCTCATGTTCGCCTTGATAAACTCGGCGGCTTCTTCTTCGTCGGTTCCGCCGATCTCGCCCATCATCACCACTCCGTCGGTCTCTGGGTCAGCCTCGAAGGCTGCCAGAGCATCGATGAAGTTTGTGCCGATGATCGGGTCGCCACCGATGCCGATGCAGGTTGATTGCCCCATTCCGGCTTCTGTCAACGCCCAGACGACCTCATAGGTTAACGTGCCGGAGCGGCTGACCAGCCCGATGCGACCGGGCTTGACGATGCGGCCGGGAAGGATACCGACCTTGCACTTACCCGGAGAGATTAGTCCAGGACAGTTCGGACCGATGAAGCGGATGCCCTTGCCCCTGAAATAATGATAGACCTTCATCACGTCGAGGGTTGGTAGCCCCTCGGTGATGCAGACGACCAGTTCGACCCCGGCATCGGCGGCTTCGAGCATGGCATCGGAAGCGAAACGCGCCGGGACGTAGATGACGCTGGCGTTGGCTCCGGTCTTTTCTACGGCATCGGCGACGGTATCGACTTCTGTCCGCCCTTGCCTGGGGTTACCCCGGCAACGACATTGGTGCCGTACTCCACCATCTGGCGGGTGTGGAAGGAGCCATCGCGACCGGTGATTCCCTGAACGACCAGACGGGTTTTTTCATCAATGAATACGCTCATCGCTACGCTCCCTTCGCTGCTGCCACGGCTGCTTTGACAGCCTTGTCCAGATTTACCATCGCCGACAGACCAGCATCCTCCAGAATCTTTCGACCCTCGTCCTCGTTGGTTCCGGTGAGGCGGATGATAATCGGAATCTTCACCGGTTGTTGCTTCAGAGCGGCGAGGAGACCGTTAGCCACGTCGTCGCAGCGGGTGATTCCACCGAAGATGTTCAGCAGGATCGCCTTGACGTTGGGATCGCTGGTGATGATCTCCATCGCCGTGAGGACCTTCTTTGGGTCAGAGCTGCCACCGACATCGAGGAAGTTGGCAGGCTCGCTGCCGAAGTGCTTAATCAGGTCCATCGTCGTCATCGCCAGTCCGGCTCCGTTGACGATACAGCCCACCGCACCGTCGAGCTTCACATAAGAAAGCCCGGCTTCCTTCGCTTGCATCTCACGGGCATCCTCGGCAGAGAGATCGCGCATCGCCGCGATCTCCTTCTGCCGGAAGAGACCGTTGTCGTCGATGTTGATCTTGGCATCAATGGCAACGACCTCGCCCTTGCCAGTAACCACGCAGGGGTTGATCTCCGCCAGGGAGGCATCGGAAGCCATAAATAGAGTATAGAGCTTGCCCAGAATCGCGGCGAGCTGCTTCTGCACCGCCGGGGCTTTGTGCAGGAACCCCGCCAAGCGACGACCGTGATGAGGCCAGAAGCCCACGGTGGGGTTCACGCCGAGCTTGAGAATCTTTTCAGGAGTCTTCGCCGCCACCTGCTCGATGTCGATTCCGCCAGCGGCGGAGACCATGAACATCGGCTGTTTGGTGGCACGGTCGAGGATGATGCCCAGGTACAGCTCCTCGTGGAGGTCAATGGCTTCGTCGATCAGCAGTCGCTCCACGGTCAGCCCCTTGATGTCCATGCCGAGGATGTTAGCGGTCTGCTCTTTGGCATTGTCCAGGGTCTTGACGAACTTGACTCCCCCCGCCTTGCCGCGCCCGCCAACATGAACCTGCGCCTTGACCACGCAGGGCAGCCCGACCTCACCGACGGCAGCCTCCAGCTTCGCCGCATCGGTAATCATCACCCCTTTGCTGGTGGGAATGCCGAACTTACGGAACAGCTCCTTCGCCTGGTACTCGTGTATGTTCACTCGTCCCTCCCGCTGTTGGGAATGACATCTTTTAAGAATGACATCGGTTAACCGCTTGCTAAAAGTCCGATGCATTGTAGCACCGGACGATAGGTTCTTCAAGAGAGGGGTGGTTAGTTGGTGCGATCCAGAAATCTCTGAGCCTGTTTGCGGATACTTTCATCAGGGTCATTTATTGCTGCCCAATAGAAAATGTCCACGGCAGCTTCTTTATCATCTTGGTGGAAAAGTCGCTGGAGTAAATACTTTCGTGTTTCAGCGAACTGGACTTTAGAAAAGTTATCTGTCCAGAAATCAATAGCCCCCGGCTCTCTCCAGGCAGTCAGCACCAACCAGGCTCCTTGCTGAAGCTCCTCTTCTACGTTGTTGGCAAAGTCAAGAACTAGAGGTCGCATTTCTTTATTCAAAGAACTCAGCACTTGTTGTGAATCTGTTGCAAACAACCAGTCAGAAGAGGCTATTTCGAGGAGAAACGGCTTCACAGCTCGTTCATCATTCAGGCTCCACAGTACCATCAACGCATTAAGTTCGCCATCTTCTTGGTAGTAGCTGTAGATGGTGTCTCTCAGCTCAGGAGTGTTAAAGTATTTTAAACGTATATCTAGATAGAATGCTGTATAAGCTTTTATATAAGAAAGTGCATTCAGATCAAAAAACAACATTCGCTCATCACCCCACTTAGCCAAATAACTAGCGGCTGATGCAACTCCTCTCTCCCCAATGCCCATGTGAAGATATTCGGATTGCTGTATGACCTTCTCATAGAGTAGGTCTGCTGCCTCATCTCCTTCTCCCAGTATGTAGATTACGCTGGAAACTGCTGCTGACCCTAAGTATCCATCATCCAGCAGAGCATCCTTGACGATATCCAGGGCAGATTCAGTTTGGTATTGTTTGACCAGCCCCAATAGATCGCTCTTGAAATACCCATAGGATCTTGCCCAGTCGGCGTAGTAGATGTCCTCAATATATGCCCAAGCATCGTCAGGAGAAAGACACCAAAGCAGATGTAGTAGGTCGGTGATGACATCGTTCGGCAGGTACTTATCAGAAACGATCCTTCCAAGCATCTCTTGCAATTTATGGTTTAGCTCGGAGCGTAACTCTTCGGGTACTGTCCTAACTCTTCGCAGCTTTAAGCAGGCAATGAGCAGAGCATCGGTATCTTTCTCCATGTCCAGATAATTTATTAACTCCAGTATTGCGTTGGAACCTTCTTGCGCCAGATACTGATTCCATGCCCAGCCACGATCAAGGGGATCGGTACTATCAAGAAACAGGACAAGCTCAGAGGATGAGGCAACGTTAATAATCGTATCGTAGTTCTCGCCTTTGGGCGGATAATAAATGCTCATGTTCGCAGAGCTAAGTATCGGCAGGGCTATGAGGAGCAGTAGGAGCTTCTTCATTGGTAATTTCCTTTCAACAGGCAATTTCAAACTGAAGTGAAGCGCAGGACTGCTAATAAGTAACCACAAAGCTGAACAGGTGGTACAGCTCGTCGGCGGACTGGTTCTTGACCATTGAGTAGTTGAGGATGTAGCTGGACTGGGCGAGGTTGGTTTCGATGCCTCCGGCGGCTCCGAGGAGACCGTCGCCTACGCCGAGACCGAGGCTCCAGAGATGTTCCTCGTCGGCGGTGTAGGCGTAGCCCGCCCGGAAGGTAACGTGCTGCATCAGCCGCTGATCGAGACCGACACGGATCTCCCGAAAGCCCTCGGCATTGCTGTTGACCAGATTGCGGATGTCCATAGAGACCACGGCATCGGGATAGAGGAAGTAGCTGAGTCCGAGGTTGATGGTCTCATCGCCGAGACCTTCGAGGTTGCTGCGGCAGTCCTCCAGCCCCTCCGGCAGGTCAACATAGGTCAGGGCGGCTCGTCCACCGGGGAACAACTCCCACAATGCACCGATGGTAAAGCCGTAACCGGAGCGGCGGGTCGGCTCGGCGAGAGTTTCACTGCCGTCGCCGTCGTCAACAATTTCGCCAAAGTATTCGCGGGAGTAGTAGCTGGTGCTGAGACCGAGGGTTATCCCCTCCGGGAAGTGATAGCCGATGCCCAGGGTGTTGGAGCGGTTTGCCCAGAGACCCTTGACGTGGTAGAAGTGGTCGTCGTCGAAGCTGCGGGGATTGACGACGCTGGCTTCCCAGAGGTTGATGAAGGCGTAGAAGTCGCCCACGGAGTACGAGGCGGCTTTGGTTCCGACGAGGGTAGAGAGAGCCAGGGTGAGGTAGTCCGACTCCGGCGCGCCTCCCAGGCTAACGTCAATGTCGCGGGCGGTTCCGTCCAGCCCCCGTGCCAGCCAGTAGCTGGTCAGCCCCAGGTTAAGAACCCCGCCGAAGCCCTCACCATGAGTAAAGGAGGCGGGGTTGTAGAGTGCCGCCTCGAACTCGCAGGGGACGGCAAGGAAGGCTCCGCCCATCCCCAGGGGGCGGCAGTTGAGCTGGGAGAGGGTGCGATAATAGACCTCGGTGCCGGGGGAAACTCCCACCAACAGAACCAGCAGCACGATGACTGTAAAACGCCGTGGCATAGTCTCTCCTAAGCAACGCAAAAGGGTTCAGGTAGCCAAAGAGTCAACCCCCTCTCCCCTCTGGGGAAAGGGCTGGGGTGAGGGGCTATCGTCAGCCAGCGTCAATACTAAAAGACATCCAAGTGGCAGGTGGTTTAGCTGCGCAACAACCTCACGGCATGTTTGCCGGGGATTGAGAATAGCCCCCCTCCCTTAATCCCTCCCCCCAGTGGGGGGAGGGGGAGGTTTTTGTACTCGAACATTATTGCAGTATTTTCTGCGACAGAAATTAGCATAGTTCATCTCATGGGCTGGCATGGACATCCGCCCCTACAGGAAGATTGGGGGTACGATCACTTATAGCCTTACTTCCCGCCTTTATCCGAGCTGGCACTCTTCAGATAAAATAGCCCGCCGATTCCGGCGATGGCTCCGATTAAGGTAAACCAGACGAAGCCGGAGAGCTGCCCCAGGGTGGCGAGGTTGATCACACAGCCAGCAGCGTAGGCTCCCAGGGCGGAGACCCCAGCGTAGAAGAGTGCCTGACTCCGGGCACGACGGGGAGCCGCTCCGGAGAGCAGATGCCCGCTGATTGCGTCGATCATAAAGGGATGATCGGCGGCGTTGGCACCCTCGGTGGTGAAGACCACGCGCCAGTAGGGATAGTACAGCGTCAGCTCTCGACGGCGAAGTTGGTTGGCGGTAGAATCGTCTGATTGCGCTTCAGGCTCCGTTGGTGGGAAGAGCTGGTCCGTCGGCAGGAGTTCAGCGGTGTGGAGCGGCTCTGCCTGCAGTTCCGAATGGCTCTTGTCCTCCAGCAGGCGGTTGAGGCTCTGCCCGCCGAGACCGAGAGGCTCCAGTTCACAGGCGACGGTTAGCTGTTGATACTCCTGCGCCGAGGGCGAGTCGTCCTCCAGCGAGAGCCGTTCGCCAATAACGAGTCGCCAGGGAATCATCAGCCGCTCGCAGGACTCCAGCCGGGGGTGCTTCTCGTAGCCGGACTTCTTGAACTCCCGGCGTACCCGCAGGATCGCCTCGCCGGACTTGACGGTCGGCCGGAGCAGGTACGGTTCCGGAGATGCCGCCTGGCTGATGAACGCCGACTGGCAGCGTCCACAAACCAGCGCGCCACCGAGAGGCTCTCGACGAACCTCGGCGGAACAGATC
>JAIOSI010000093.1 GCA_021107695.1 bacterium | reverse complement strand
CCCGTGAGCCAACTCTGAGAGCCAGTACAATCGTAAACAACTCGATACCTAAATGTAGGGCGGGGACTTTAGTCCCCGCCGTTTTCTATTCTTGTCGCATGACAAAGGGCGAAGACCAGCTTCGCCCCTATGGAATCAACAATCTTTGCCTTACTAAAACTCCGCTTTTATCTGCCTCCGTTGCCTGCTGTGGCTAGCGACCAACGGGAGTGGTCAAGCGCGGGGATAATCATAGTTCGGGATTATCTTTCATCCGCGAAAGTATGTGCAGCCTTTATCTGCCCCCAGGTGGCTTCTTCAATGGCGGATTCGCTGCTCTCTATTACCCAGAAGCCTTCGTAGGCAGAACCCCATTGGCTGGTGCTGCTGCTCCAGGAACCGCCACCATTGCCGGAATAGTATGCCTCAGAACCCCAGGTGCCATCGTGAGCCGAGGCGAGCCAGTGATAGTAGCCACCCATGGGGTCAATGGTTACCCAGTGATAGCCAGCGGAGATGGCGTAATCGCTATCCAGAGCAATAACACACTGATAGAGGTCGTACCCCCAGTTGTCATAGCCGGTATCGGTCAGGGCAGCCGAACCGGAGGCGATCCCGACCAGGGAGCCTGGACCACCACTGCCGCCATCGTAAAAGTGTAGATCAACAGAGCTTGGTGCCACACTTTGAATCACCCAGATAGTAGTTTGCGTGATGACACCAGCCGTCGTCGCCTCGAAGTCGTTGGCAGAGAACCAGCCGTTGCCACTGTAGCAATCCATTCGACCAATCAGGTCAGTGTATTCGAAGGGATTATTAACCAGCCCTTCGGGATTCAGCGGTCGGGGATTGGCAGTTAACTCTGGGGTAGAATTGGCAAGGGATACTCCGGCAAACAACAGAATAAACAGTAGCTTCTTAGACATGTCGTCTCCATATACGGAAAATCACAAAGAAGAACAGACTAAACTCCAAACCTACACTCCAGAGCATCCTTAAAGTAACCTATTATACTGGAGGCGTCAAGGGTAAATTGGCTCTATTGATTGGTAGAAACTCTGATGGTTATCTGAGAGCAAGTATCAATTCCGATTAGCCCTTGTTTCCAGTCGGTATTTGGTTATATAATTCCCCTCGTAGTACTGGACACACAAAACAACAACCTGACAGGAGAAACAATGCACAAGATGACCGAGGAGTTCCTCTGGGCCGCCTTCGCCGGTGAGTCCCAGGCGCACATGAAGTACGCTGCCTTTGCCGATGAAGCTGCGAAGGCCGGCATGACCAACATCGCCAAGCTGTTCCGCGCCATCTCCTACGCCGAGCGCGTCCACGCCACCAACCACCTCAAGGTTCTCGGCGGGCTGGGCAAAACCAGCGAGAACCTCCAGGGAGCGATTGAGGGCGAGACCTTTGAGGTTGAAGAGATGTACAACGCCTACGATGCCACCGCCAAGCGGCAGGGCGAGAAAGATGCCGAACGGAGTATTCACTACGCCATCGAGGCGGAGAAAATCCATGCCAACATGTACACCGACGCCAAGGGTAAAGCCGACACCGGAGCCGACGCTGAAATCGGCGACATCTACGTCTGTCCCAAGTGTGGCTTCACGCACATCGACAAGGGCGACCTGCCAGGCAAATGTCCGGTCTGCGGGCTAAAGTCTGCGAAGTTCAAGAAGTTTGACAAGTACGAAGAGCTGCTCTAACGCAGTGGCTATTCGCCTGTTCAGTTAAAGAGGATGTTAGATCGTAGGGGCGAACCTTGTGTTCGCCCTTTGTTATGCAGAAATTTTCAGCCTGCCTGGGAATGGATAAGCCGATACTCTTTTGCGAGAGAGCCGTAGCCTTCCGCCTCGGAGCGGGTCAGGTGTACTCGCCGCTGACCCCTGAAGGGAGTCTCGTCAGCCCAGGTCGCCTCGATGATTGCCACATCGGCTCCGGTACAGAGCTTGGTTAGATTCTCGCAGGGACCGGAGTCGCCGGAGTACGCCAGACTCCAGCCACCAAGCTCCAGACGATAGCCCAGAGCCGGGATGGGGTCCAGCACTCCCGCAGCCGTAGAACCGGAGTGATTGACCTCGTAGGAGGTCAGAGTGAAAGAGTCCAACGCGGCTTTGTCGCCATCCCGGAGCAGCAGCCGTTTGATGGTGAAGGGTGGCTCCGGGTAGAGCCGCTGAAAGTTGTCCAGCAGCCCTTCCGCCTCCAGGCAACCGGTGGGGTAGGCAATCGGCAGCTCAACCGAGTAGCCGATCATCCGCAGAAAACCAAGCACGGTGTGCAATCCGCCGAGGTGGTCGAAATGACCGTGACTGAGGGCAATCCCCCTGAGTTGCTTCAGATCAGCATTAGCAGAGAGTAAATCACGGAGCGCGCCGTCCCCGACATCGAGGAGAACGAAGCCGCCCTCAGCCCACCTACCTGAATCGTGGTCGCCACGCCAGCACGGCTGAAAAGCACCCGATAGTCCACAAGGATCCCTTTCCGTTAACAACAAACGGTTTTGCCCTCTGGTTGTTCCGAAGGCGTACCTCAACGCATTCCAGCAAGTTTATCAAAAAATCGCGTATTGTACCTTGCCAGCCAGCTATTATTGGTGTATGGTGTAGTCACTGTCGTTTTTACACAACCCCTTTGGAGGAAAAAT
>JAIOSI010000258.1 GCA_021107695.1 bacterium | reverse complement strand
CATGTCGGGCAATGTGGAGTGTCAACATGGCTAATACCCCTCTATGTAATTGACGGCCAGCTCGCTGATTGCGGTGTCGTCCCAGCGTGTGCCGGGATAGACCTCCAGAATCGTTACTCGAACCCAATCCACCGTATGGATATCGTCAAAGTGGACGACCCTCGTTGTGGAGGAATCCTCGAACTCCTCCGTAATGCTGGTTCCATCAGAGAGGGTGATCTGCACTTTCTTTAGCCGATTGTTGGCTGCCAGCAGTTCCGGCGAAGCGAAGTAGCCAGCAAGCAAGCCGATGTTCCATAGCTCGGCGGGGATGCCGATGTTCAGGGTCAGGCTTTCGCCGATACCGGGACCGTCAACCCCCTCAACCCAGGCGGTGCCAATGTTTCCATCAATGGCCGAGGATGGTGAACAGTCCGCTACGTCATTGGCAAGGTAGCTGGTAGCCTCAATGCTCCAGAGTGGCTCGATGTCGCCGGTTTGGGGGTCAAAGCAAAGGTGACGTTGGTAGCAACCCTGGCTGATTCCACCCGGTGGTGAGCCATCGTGTACCATGGGCATCACCCAGTAGGCGGGGAAGCCGTAGTCCTCCGGCTCACAGGGTAGGTCCTCAGAGAAGATGCGCAGCTCCGTTGTCCGTAGCCACTCCTCGTCGAAGGAGGTGATATAGCTAACGTCGGAGAGTAGCTCTTTCGGCTCTCCGGCGGGCAACTCCAACTCCCAGAGGGAGTACCTATTGTAAGTACCACCGAGCAGGTAGATCCGCCCCGTATCCGGGTTTAGTGTCCCTTCGATATCTACGTAGTCAGCCTTGTCCCTGAACTCCACCCCAATCCTGCCGAGGACGCGATCACCGTCGTCTCCCCGCGCCACGAGGGTTAGATTCAGTAGCCCGGACTCTACGATTTCCGACTCCGGGTCATACCGGAGAATCTCGGTATCGCCGCGAAGAGCCAGGTACTCCTCACCCTCGAACTCACCGAGGAGGATTGGTTCTTGATTTCGGTAATAGCCCCACTCCAGTGCCGCCGCTGGCAGGGTAAGCAGCACCAGCAACATAACTGCGATGACAGCTTTTCCGTGATTGCTTCGCACGGGAAACTCCTTTGGGTTAGCTGGTGATGAGTGGGGTCGCAGAGCCTATCGGCGGGTCTTTCTGTCGGGGCTGTAGGGGTGGATGTAAGACAAATTGGAAAAGAATGTCTCACCCCGAAACAATACCTGGATATATTGGCAATTTATCTTGGTGATACTGAGGTTTTTTCTGCTCTGGGTAAAGATTATCAAAAGGACGTGTTCTATTACCTTCCTCGTCCTCGAATATTGGGTATATCGAAAAATGTACATTGTAATCTATTTCTTCGATTGTTGGTCTTGGTAAGTAGCTAACCGTCAAATAGTAATCTGTTGGGTTCCCAAAAGTTTCGAACTCTGGTCTTCTATAATGGGTTATTTGGCTACTTCCTAGCGAAGACGCTTGAACGAGATGGTATTCTCCATTTACTTTGGCTACAATCATTAAAAACATCCGCTCAAGTAACCTTCCGACCTCTCTTCTTTTTCTGTCGTTCTCTTCGGGTATAAGGGCACGAGTATCTTCTAACCCCTGCTCTCTGGCTATATCTCGATAATAGTCATACTCAACCCAAAGTTGATATTGAGTATCCAATGCTCTTTGATATTCATCCATATTTCTGATTTTACCCTCTCGGTGACAAATAACCATGTACGCAATCTGCTTATCACCATAGCCATAGCCGTACAGCGGTTCTGCATCGCCAGGGATCAGAACAAGCTCTTTATCCTGAATAAACTCCTCAACCAGCTCAAGGGCAATCTCCGCCCCTTCCGGAGTAATCTCAGAGAAATCGATATAGCCGAGACTCTCTGCTGCTTCAATCGCCGCTTCTCGCTGATTAGCAAAAGAAACCAGGGCAACTACGGTTAGAAGCAGCACTACACTTTTCATGTAAGACATTCCTTCTCCTATCGGCGGGTTTTTCTGTCCAGGCTGCGGTAGGCGATTGCCTCGGAGATATGGGCGGCGGAGATTTGCTCGGTCTCTTCCAGATCGGCGATAGTTCGTGCCAGCTTCAACACCCGGTCGTAGGCGCGGGCGGAGAAGCCGAGGCGATCCACCGCCTGCTGGAGCAACTGCCGGGCGGAGTCGTCGGGCTGGCAGAAGCGGCGAATCATCGGGCTGGTCAGGGCAGCGTTGGCGTGAACCTCCGTGCCTTTGTAGCGTTCCTGCTGCCGTCGTCGGGCGGCGTTGACCCGCTGGCGGATGACCTCGGAGGTGTCTCCGCTACGATCGCCGCTCAGGTCGCGATAGGGAACCGCCGGAACCTCCAGATGGATGTCGATGCGGTCGAGAAGCGGACCGGAGATTTTCGCCCGATAGCGGCTGATCTGCGCCGGGGTGCAGCTGCAGGAGTGGTTGGGGTCGCCGTGATAGCCGCAGGGGCAGGGGTTCATCGAGGCAACCAGAGTGAAGCTGGCGGGGAAGGTGAGGGAAATCTGGGCGCGGGCGATGTTGACCGAGCGGTCTTCCAGCGGCTGGCGTAGCACCTCCAGCACGCTGCGCTCGAACTCCGGCAGCTCGTCGAGAAAGAGAATCCCGTTGTGTGCCAGCGAGACTTCACCGGGGCGAGGGTAGCTGCCACCGCCGATCAGCCCGGCGTAGGAGATGGTGTGGTGCGGCGCGCGGAAGGGGCGGGTGGCAATCAACGCCTTGTCCGAGGGCAAGGCCCCGGCAACGGAGTGTACCTTCGTTGTCTCCAGAGACTCCACCAGCGACAGGTCGGGGAGGATGGTTGGCAGCCGACGAGCCAGCATCGTCTTTCCGGCTCCCGGCGGACCGATCATCAGCAGGTTATGTCCGCCTGCTGCGGCTACCTCCAACGCCCGCTTGGCGTGTTCCTGACCTTTAACATCTTCTAAATCAAGAGGATAGCTGGCTGCCTGGGCAAACTCCGCCTTCAGGTCAACCCGGAACGGCTCCATCGTCAGTCGTCCCTCAATCAGCTCCGCTGCCTCGCCGAGGTTCTTCACCGGATAGACAGCAAGACCGTCCACCAGGGCGGCCTCTTTGGCGTTCTCCGGAGAGACCAGCAGCGTCTCAAAGCCCGCAGTACGCAGAGCCGCCGCGATGGGCAGAATCCCCCGCACCCCCCGGACAGTACCGTCGAGGGAAAGCTCGCCGATGACCGCTGTTTTGTCCCGCTGGATGGCGATGACCTGGCGGGTGGCAATCAGAATCGCCAGGGCGATGGGAAGGTCGAAGGCGGGACCTTCTTTTCTGGTGTCCGCCGGAGCCAGGTTGACGGTGTACTTCCCTGGGGCGAAGTCAAAGCCGGAGTTCCGCATTGCTGCCTGAACCCGGTCTTTAGATTCTTTCACTGCTGCGTCGGGCAGACCCACCGTAACGAAGTGAGGCATTCCCGGCGAGACATCGGCCTCCACCTCCACCGGATAGCCGTTCACCCCGCTTACCGCAGCAGAGAACACCTTCGCCAGCATAGAACTCCCTTTAGTAGTATGAGATTGGTAAGTACGGAAAATCGTTCTGGGGTTGATTGTAGGCTTATAAGGGCACGGCGCGCCGTGCCCCTACGGTTCAGAGCTGGTCTCTGGTCAGAATGTCTGGCGTACTCTGCTGTTCCTGACACTTCTAATCGATCTCGTCTTCTTCGCTCTTTGGCAGGTAGCGACGCAGGTGGCGTTTTTGATGGGGCGAGTGGACGGAGGCTCCCTCCGACAGGAAGAGCAGAGCCTGATAGCGGCGTTGTAGTTCCTCGCTGCTCGCCAGGCGATGCAGTCCGCCTCCGCCGAGGCTTCCTCCGGGGTTGGCAGAGAGGTCGAGGAGCTGAACAACGGCGGGATCTTCCTGAGCCAGCTTCTCCGCGTCCTCAATGGTCGAGACCACCGCCTTCATGCCGTGGGCGATCCGAACCACCGCCGGACAACCACCGGGGAGAGTCAGCGACTGGGTCTCCTTCTCTGGCAGCAGATAGTTCTTGCTTCCCAGCGTCGGTTTTTCTCCCGCCTGATGAGCCAGCAGGTCGAGGAAGCCCACCGCCGCACTGCCGGGGACTCCCATCAGCGAGCCGATGCCGGAACCACGCGGCTTGGCATAGGAACGGGGCTTGGTCGAGGGCGAGTCGAGCTTCAGCAGCCGGATCAGGCTGGTCAGCTCCCGCACGGTCAGGGTGGCGTCCAGTCCCCGCTCGGTGGCGAGGGAAGAGTAGCGGGTCAGAGATTCTTTATTTCCCGTCTCTGTTGTAATCTGCGCCAGATAGCAATGCCCCGGTGGCAGTCCCTGTTCGGTGGCGATGAACCGTCGCCAGGTCAGTGCCGCCAGGCGGGTCGGCGGAGCCAGCGTTGGGATAAGCCCCAGCAGGTCGGGTCGCTTCTGCCGCAGGTATCGCTCCACCGAGGGGTCGCGATTGAGCAGTCGGATTGCCTTGTCGTCGGCGTTAAACTCCTCCGCTAGTCTGGTCATGTAAAGGTCGGCTCCCCAGGCGGCATCAACAACCTCTTGAAATCCCAGCTTGTGCAGGATACCGATGAGTCGGGGCAGGGCGTTCAGCCCCAGCTCGGACATCAGCAGCGCGGCGGCGGCTGGCTCCAGCAGGGCGACGGAGTAGCGTTCCCGCGAAATCAGGGTGGACTCCACCGTGGTAACCGAGGAGCGGGGCATCAAGGCTCCCGCTGGACAGACGAGGGTACACTGCCCGCAACCGATGCAGGGCGGAGCCGCCAGCCCGTATTCGCTCACCGGAACGACCTGAAGCAGCTCCGGGTCAATTCGCAGGGCGTCCAGTCCCTGTTTCTCTGAGCAGACGGCAACACAGCGACCGCAGGCGAGGCAGCGGTCGCCGTTCAACGACAGCACCGGGGAGGTACGGTCGTGATAAGAGGTGAAGCTCAGACCGGCGATCATGGATTCGCTGATGTTGAGTTTGCCAAGGAGCCGCTCCAGCTCGCAGT
>JAIOSI010000052.1 GCA_021107695.1 bacterium | reverse complement strand
TCGTGGTCGGTCTTCTCCAGCTGGTTTTCGATGACCGCCCGGGAGCCTTCCTCGGTCTGGGCGACGAGGTCAACGCTGAAGGTTCCCACCGGTTGCTCGCTCTCTGCGTCGATGAGGGTGATACCGAGGATTTCGTTAAGTGCGTCGAGGTTGTCTCGCAGCCACGGGGTGAAGTCAATCGCCTCGTGGGGCCAGACATCACAGAGGGGAACCCGGGTGATGCGTCCGATGTTGGGCATTAGCTAGTATCCTTTAGGTAGATGTTCGCTATGAAAAGCGGCGATAGCTTGCCGAGGTGTTGCGATTATAGTAGAAGGTTACGGTAGAGGATGTCAGAGTACCACAACGTATTTTGGTCCCGTAGGGACACGGCATGCCGTACCCCTACAATTTGCGATTAACACCGTACAGGATAACCTACTCTTCCGGCTCTTCCTCTTCCCAGGTGAAGATGTAGTCGTAGGGGTCGCCGGTGTCCAGCAGCCTGCCCAGCTCTACCGTCCAGGCACCGCCGTTGAAGCGTCCCCGCGCCTCGACGTTTCCTCGTCCACCGTTTGCCTCGTAAAGGACGTTGCCAGCCACGGTACTGCCCGACACCCAGGAAGCCCCGGTGTCAAAGATGATGGATTCCTCCGCCCAGAGGTAAGGGGTGTTGGAGTTGGGATCGCCGATATGTTGGTAGGCGGGATTGTTACCAGTGCTGTTGAAGAGGAAGGGTGCCCCACCAGGATCGGCTGCGGTTCCGCCGAAGCGATACCAGTCGTCCGCCTGGAAGCGGGGATTGGTGCGCCCGGCTCCCCAGTACCAGACATCGAGGAAGCTCTCCGGTGGGGTGTAGTGGTAGGCATCGCCGTGGCAGGTCGAGGCGCAGCCCAGGGTGGAGAAGTCGGGGAAGCGGGTCTCGTCGGTAAAACCCAGCATCAGTGCGTCTTCATAGCGCATCTCGCCGCCGTGGCTCGGCTGCCCGTTCTCGTCGTACTTGTTGTACCACTGTCCGCCGGAGTAAACCCAGCGACAGGGGGTGTCGTTCTGCGTATAGGTGGGGTCGAGCCAGCTGACGAGGAAGTAGAGGTGGGTCTCGGTATAGACGCTCTTCACCGTGGCGGCGACGATGTCGGTTCCGCCAGCGGCTTTGGTGAGGATAAGCTGGGTCGGCTCGATAAGCTCCCAGGCGGCTTCGTTGGCATGACCGTCAATGACGGGCGGCTCGGTAACCCGCTTCGGCGCGACGACATCGGGACGCACCGTGCCGTTGAAGTCCAGCTCGATGGCGTTGGCATAATCGTGGGAGCCGTAGGTGTTGTCAGTGATCGCCAGGGTGAACCAGGCATCGTTGGGATACTCCGGCGAGGGCAGCTCGACGGGGTCTTCACAGCCAGCGAGGAAGGCGAACAGCAGGATGAGGATCAGCAAAGACAGGAGTGTTTTTTTCATAGTTGACCAGCTTTGTTAGGAGCAGTATCTGTGTAATTGCCGCCCGCAGGGGCGAAGCTTGTCTTCGCCCTTTGTGAGTCTGTCCCTGCAAACATCGCATACGCTGCCCCCTCTCCCCTTTGGGGTGAGGGGCTGTTCTCTACGAACGTGAAGCGGCGATAGGGATGTTGCGCAGCAAAACCATTTGCCATTTGATGTTTGTCGAGAACGTATATCCTCACCGACAGCCCCCCTTCCCGACCTTCCCCCCTAAGGGGGAAGGAGAAAGAATCTCGTGTAATCGGAAGGTCTTGCAGGGGTGGACCTATGTCCGCCCTGAACCTGAACCACTGGGCTAGCGGGGGATGATCGTTTGTATCTCTCGTGGCAGAGGAGCTTCGCTCATCTGGTGGGCGGGTGTGGTATCGGTGCAATTTCGACCCGTAGGGACACGGCGTATTACACCATTCGACCAGAAATCATCATTCCACCGCGCGGACCTTTGCCACGGCTCGGCGGACAGATTCCTCTTCTTCGGCGAAGAGGGTGAGCAGCTCCCGCCCCAATTTGTCCGCGTCAACGCCCAGCTCCTCCAGCCCCACCGCCGGAACCGGCGCGCCTGTGGGGTCGATATTCAACCCGATGTGGAGCAGACCAGCCGTCTGGCTTACCGTGGCGATGGAGACCGAGAGCTTGCGCGGTGGTGTATCGGGCAGGTAGAGGTCGTCGCCGACGACGCTTAGCTCCACTCCCCGCTGGCGGAGCCGCTGGGCAATCCGCGATATGTAGAGCCGCTGCCGCCAGACCATCTCCGCCAGGGGACGCTCGAAGTAAACACCGACGAAGTGGAGCATCCGCCGGGCGACGATGGTTGCTCCCTGATCCCGGTCTTCCAGATCAACGAGGTTCGCCGTCGGAACCCGTGCTTCGCCAGCAAAGGCGACCAGGGCGTCGGTCGTAATCCCGGAAACCTGACGACACCAGTGGGTGGTCAGCTGGCTGCCGTCGTAACGCTGTTCCCGATCGAGAAATGAGGTCTGGAGAAGGGTTGGCATTTCGAATGGGTGGGTTGGTGTAGCGGTGTTTCAGGAGGATAATTTGGTCGGCTCATACTGACAGTGACTTACGCTTAGTACATCTTTGATTGAGTACATCCGATCGTAGGGGCGTATTGCAATACGCCCCTACCCACAGAGTATTGGCACAATAACCAACACCTGCCTACATCGTACTTCGCAGTGTCAGACCGACGTTGAAGCTCTCTTCGGTATCGCTGAACTCCCAGAAGTTGTAGTTCGCGCCGACACCCATCACCAGGTTCTCGAAGAGGGAGTAGGAAAAGTCGAGACCGAGCTTATGCTCAATTCGCTTGGTCTCCGAGCCAGCGTAGAAGGTATCGTGAAAGCTGTGCTTATAGGAGATATCGAAGCTGAAGGTATCCGTTGGCTGGATATTTACCTGGGTGGTAACGCTGTAGATGTGGCTAAGGTAGCTGGTGGCAGAGTACTCGCCTACCGGAAAGGTAATTGATTCCTTGAAGACACCGTTCAGCGAGAGACTCCACAGTTCGGAAAAGCTGAAAATTGGCTGGAGCTTGATCTCGCGGCTAAGGCGATCCTGTCCGGTTTCGATATTGATTGTGCGTTGATTGTAGCGGTTGACGATGAAGTCGAAGTTCAGCTTAACTCCGTCGATGATTTTGTAATCCGCACCGATGCTGATTTTATAGTTGATACCGTAAGGCAGGTTTTTACTCACCAAAGTAGAGTAGCTGTAGGCAAGGTCAACCTGAGAACCGACGGAGAAGCGGGAGTTGATCTTCCAGTCGGCACCGGCGCGAATGGTGTTTTTCAGGAGCTGGTTGTACTTTTCCGCGTTCAGAGGGTACTCGTAGGTGTCTATACCGATACTGTGGCGTACATTGAGGGAAAGCTGGCGGGCAACCATCAATTCGAGTAGGGAGATCATCTCGAAGGATTTGGTGTCCGAAACGCTGTCTGCGGTGGAGAAGCGGGTCTCCGGCAATTCGTGATCATCATCGTAGTATCGGCGACTTCCATCGCTGCCGTCGATGCTCCAGTGGAAATAGTTATCTTTGTCCCAGTCCCAATTGAGACCGAGCTTCCAGGTTACGGTGTTACCAAAGATGTCATAAAGCGGTGAATAGGGCTGGGCAGTGCGGTCGCCGGGAATGGGATTAAGCTCCGGATAAATCCGGTAGAAGTATTTATTGAGCCAGACATCTTTACGCAGATTGTTGGTTTGGCTGTTGTTGTAGGTAGAGTTCAGAGTCAGTTCGAACCTCTTGAATGGGCTGAACTTGGTTCCCAGGGTAATGCTGTTCGTCTGGAGATTCTTGTCTGTTTCGCTTTGGTACATATCGCGATAGAGACTGCCGCTGAAATTGTAGGTGAGCTTAAGCTCTAGCATGTTAAAGAGGGTGTAGGTTCCGCTAAGCGAGGGGTTGACTGCTCCGATGTAGTATTCGGAATCGTAGGTTGGATTGTTAACGTGGTCGCGCAGGTCGCGGGAGCCGTTTATCGAGAGGTTGAGCCGCGTATAGTCGCTAAGGTCGTATGCCAGGGTAAGGGTTGTGTCGGCGGACAGCTCGTCGTAGCGTTGGGAGAGGGTATCGAAGTACCAGTCATAGGTACTCTGCGAAAGCGAACCGGAGGCAAAGGTTGTCAACAGCGTCAGGTTCAGCCTCTCGCTGGGATAGAGTCTTAGCTGGCTGCCAGCGTAGTGGTAGTGATGTTCGCTGGTCTGCTGGGCGATTTTATGATTGGCGAAGTAGTTCTTATGTTCATAATAAATAAGGATATTGTCTCGCTCTCCGAAGCTATAGTCCAGGTCGAATCGCAGGCGGCTGCTTTCGTCAAAGCGTTGGTCTAGGGGGCGGCTGTTGGTTTCGTTCTCCAGGGTCATCTTCAACGACAGCTTCTCCAGCAGTTCGTGGGTGTAGCTGTAGCTGGACTTGAGCTTGTTGAGGTTGCTCTCGCCCTTTATCTCTACGGTAAGTCCGTTCTGCGCGCCGGAGTCCTCGGAGTGTCCACCGTCCTTGGCGAGGGAAACCGAGGTGGGCAGCAGGCAGATCAGCAATAGACAGGCGATGACAAATCTTTTCATGGTGTCCTTAGCGTGGTTCTGACGATGTATTTATGAAACCCGTAAAACAACGATAAGCAACGATGACCTCTGCTAATCTCAAGATGAGATTGCGAACCTCCCCAGTGAACCGACTGATTATACGGCTTGCTTTGGCTCGGTGTCAATTTGCCTCTTGTCCGAATGATGCCGTTGTTCCGCTAAAACAAATAAAAATCATCGACATTCCGGTTGACCTCCTCGGAAGGCGTATGCTAACCTCTGCCCACTTCTGCTGTCCCCTCCCCACTTCCCGACCCAGGGAGTCAGCCCCCATCAGTGAAACTATTCCTGTTGAAGTCAGCTCCAATCCGACAAT
>JAIOSI010000113.1 GCA_021107695.1 bacterium | reverse complement strand
GCGTGGTCGTGCGAGTGTCCGTGATGGTGGTCATGAGAATGGTCGTGATCGTCCTCCACCGCTTCGCCGTGATGGTCAACCACGCCGTGGCTGTGGGTATGCCCGCTGATTCGCTGGCGCAGCATCCAGACCCCGACGGCGATGACCAGCACCGCGCCGAAGAGGGAGGTATAGACCTCGATCCGGTCGGTGTCGGTTCCCTGCCCGACGATGTAAACCACCAGAGCCAGCCCGAAGACGACGATGGTGTGGGTGGCGGCGGTGATCAGCCCCAGTATAAAGGAGTCGAAGACCGCCTGCCCGGGCTTGCGACCGGAGCTTGCGCCGAGGAGGTAGGCACTGATGATCGCCTTGCCATGCCCGGGCTGGAGGGCATGCCCGGCTCCCCAGAGAAAGTAGAAGAGGTATTCTAAGAACATTTTCTCCTGAAAAAACTGTTGGATCCCCGTAGGGACGGCAACTTTGGCGCAGGGTTCTCCTTCCCCCTTAGGGGGGAGGGGGACACGTACGATGCTTGATTGTAGGGGCGCGGCGTGCCGCGCCCTTTATCATATTCGTTGACTGGCAAAGAGATACTGTATCTACTGCGGCAGACGAGCGAAGTTCATCTAATGGGCGACGGTGGACGGTCGCCCCTACGGGTTGTTAACGTCAACCCTGGTCTCAATCCCGCAGCCGCAGTCGCAGCGTATCCAGTGCCACCACCGCCGCTCGATGCCGTACCAGCCAGCGTTTGCCAATCAGCGGCAGGTGCCGGGTGATGACATAATCGCCATTGTTGCTGGACTGGGAGTGATCTTCCACTCGACTAAGCTCCCGCAGAGCCGCACCTCGGCTGCTGCTCCAGCTGGAGAAACTCTCCCGCCGCTGGGCAAGACCCAGATAGACCGTGCCGACCGGCTTGTCGTCGGTTCCGCCAGATGGTCCGGCGATGCCGGTAACGGAGATGGCAATATCGCAGTTCAGCTTAGCCAGCGCGCCCTGCGCCATCGCCGCGGCGGTCTGCCGACTCACCGCGCCGTGCCGCTCCAGCAGTTCCGCCGGAACGCCCAGCCCGGTCAGCTTAACAGTATTCGAGTAGCTAATCACCCCGCCGAGGTAGAAGCCGGAACTGCCCGGTGCGTCTGTCAGCCGCTTGCCGATCAGCCCGCCGGTGCAGCTCTCCGCCGTCCCCAGGGTCAGGTTCAATTCCGTGAGCTGCCGTCCGACGACCTCCCCTAGAGTCTCGTCATCGTAGCCGAAGAGGCAGCTACCCAGCGTCTGTTCAATCTCCCGCTGTAGGGTACCGAAGTCGTCGCCGCTCTGTCCCTCCCGCAGAAAGCGGGTCAGGCGGAGGTCAACCATCCCGTGGTGGGGCAGGAACGCCAGGGCGATGTCCGCTTCGTCGAGGCGAGCAGTCAGCCCGGCTACCTCAAGCCATTCGGCGATGACGCTCTCCGAGGTCCA
Organism: bacterium; assembly: GCA_021107695.1. Taxonomy (GTDB): domain Bacteria; phylum RBG-13-66-14; class RBG-13-66-14; order RBG-13-66-14; family RBG-13-66-14; genus JAIOSI01. The sequence continues at coordinate 5,152 of JAIOSI010000113.1, read as the reverse complement.
CGCCGTGCGCAGGGTGAGCTTCTGCCGCTGGCGTTGGGTCGGTAATAGTCCCTTAACCAGTTTCCGAAGCTCCACCCGCCATAGCTCCTTGACCTCTACCGGAACACCGGGGAGGATACATATATGACCGTTGTCGGTCTGCACAAGCTGCCCGGGCGCGGTACCCGCCGGGTTATAGATGATTGTCGCCCCTGCCATCTTGAGGAACTGGTTCTCGTTTAGCAGCGGCATCCGCAGCCCCCGCTGGCTGAATATCTCCCGCACCCGCCGTGCCTGCTCCGGGTCAACGATCAGCTCCTCGCCCAGGGCGGCGGCGATGGTCTCTAGCGTAATGTCGTCCCTTGTCGGACCAAGCCCTCCCGTGGTCAGGACAAGGTCGGCGACCTCCAGCCCCCGCCGCACCGCCCAGACGATGTCAGCGGCTTCGTCCGGTACGCTGTAGCGGGCGACCACGGGAACGCCGAGGGCGGCAAGCTCCCCGGCAAGGAAGACCGAGTTGGTGTCCACGGTATCGCCGGAGAGCAGCTCGTTGCCGATGGTTACGATGACGGCTTTCATAGAGTGTCCTTAAAATGGCGAGGTTTGCAGGGGCAATCCCCCGTGGTTGCCCTTGTTAGTATCTGGGTAGGCACAGGGGCCTACCCCTACAACGTCAAGACCCCTGTCCCTACGGTTTTCGCTTTGCCGCCTGTCGAATTGCCGCGTCGCGCTCCGCCTTCAGCTTCTCGACCTCCGGGTCGGGGGAGCCATCGAAGGGACGGTAGTGGACTGGCTCCTCCCCCCGGAGTTCGTAGTCCACCGCCTGGTGGATGTTCAACGCCATCGCCGTGGCGGAGAAGCCGACGGAGAGGGGGATAACCTCCACGGAGCCGCCCCAGCCCTCGACCTCCCTGGCTCCGACGATCTCGTCGAGACCGTAGTCGCCGCCCTTCACCAGCAGGTCGGGGCGCAGGGCGAGGATCGTCTTCAGCGGGGTGTCTTCGGCAAAAGGTACGGCGTAGTCCACCATCCGCAGTCCGGTCAGCAGCTCTCCGCGCACCGCCAGGCTGAGGAAGGGTCGGGTCGAGCCTTTCAGCCGCCGGACGCTGTCGTCGTCGTTTAGTCCGACGACGAGGCAATCGCCCAGCCGTCGAGCAGCAGCCAGATAGCGCAGATGCCCCGGATGGAGGAGGTCGAAACAGCCGTTGGTGAAGACCAGCCGCGCCGGGCGGTTATCTCCCCAGTGGGCAAGGAGTTCGGTTGCGGTGAGAAGACGATTCATGGGGTTATGTCCGATATTTGGCGAGGTTTTGACGTTAAGACAAGGGGCTTCAGCCCCTTGGGGAGAAGAAAGTAAGTTACAAATTCACAAAGGGTTGAAACCCCTTGTCTATGACAAGAGAAGTCAACAGTTATTCAACGGGCTACCTCATTTATCACAGAGGATGTTACAATGTCTGCGAGAGGTAGGGCAATTCTAGCCTTCAACGGTGGCAGGGTCAAGCGGTTGGTCTTGGCAGGATGTAGAAGGGGGACGGGCGATGTCAGCACAGCAGGCGAAGCGGCGGATCGGGATTCTGATCAGTGGGCGCGGCAGTAATATGGTCTCGCTGATTGAGGCGACCCGCAGCGGTCAGCTCGATGCCGAGGTGGCTCTGGTACTCTCCGATGTCGCCGAGGCCCCGGGACTCCAGAAAGCCCAGGAGCTGGGAGTCGAAGCCCGCGCCATCGTACCGCAGCGGTTCCGCACCAAGCTCACCGGAGACGACGCCCAGCGGTATGTTGACGCTTTGAAAGAGGCTGGAGTCGAGCTGGTCTGTCTTGCCGGCTTTATGCGGGTAGTCAAAGACCCGCTGCTAGGGGCGTTTCCCAGCAGAATCCTCAACATCCACCCCAGTCTGCTGCCCAGCTTCCCCGGTCTCCACGCGCAGGAGCAGGCGTGGAGCTACGGCGTTAAGCAGAGCGGCTGCACCGTTCATTTCGTCGATGACACCCTCGACGGCGGGGCGATCATCCTCCAGCGGGTGGTCCCTGTCCTTGACGAAGACACCGCCGAGTCGCTCTCCGCGCGGATCCTCGCCGAGGAGCATCGCCTCTATCCAGTAGCGGTGGGGCTGATCCTCTCCGGTAGATATAAGGTTGCGGGACGGCGGGTGGCAGCGTTTGCATAAACAGGTTTTGACGTGAAACATTGCGAGGAGTTCTCCTTCCCCCCAATGGTGGGGGGACAACACTGCGCTGCACTTTACCCCTTGACAAACTTGCCTTTGAAGAATATACTACCGCTCCTGCTCGTGGGGATGTAGCTCAGTTGGGAGAGCAGCTGCCTTGCACGCAGCAGGTCGTCGGTTCGATCCCGGTCATCTCCACCATCTGGGGCTGCATAAAAACCAGACGGTATCAGAGTTCACTCAGGTGCCAGCAGGAGTATCCCAACAGGCAAGTTCAGCAATACCAACCCAGTAAAACCAATAGAATGGCTCTACACCACAGTTCAGAAAATAAATCGCAAAGTTCGGCAAATTACCCCTTGACAATAAAAGCTATACCATGTACCATACGCCTGCCTTTGAGAGAGAAAACATTTGCTCTCGGCGGCAAGCGAGAAACACAAAAGAGGAGAGAATCCATGAGGATCGATTACCTTACATCGCTAACTGGGTGAAGCTAATCATAACCTCTACGGTTTGAAACCTCACCCGCTGAACCAGGCGGGTTATCCAATCCAGAGGGCTGGCTAAAACCAGCGGCGCGGGCAACACAGCTGCGCAAACCTCGGTGGATGACAATCCCAAGGGCTTTATCGGGACACTCAGACAATGTCCCCAATGGAAGCCCGACGGATGTAAGAGCGAAAGCTCCGTTCTTTGACAGATTTGGGTCAGGTAACAGGCAGATGGGCTAAACCAGGTCGCTCAAGTATGAGCCGGAGCGGCATAGCCCATCAACCGAAGGATGCTTTAACGTGATAATCAACTATCTTCGGATGGTTGATGATTACTGTCGTAAGGACATCATTTTTGATGGTCAAGCGACTAAGGGCACACGGTGGATGCCTTGGCGCTGGGAGGCGATGAAGGACGCAGCTGACGGCGAAACGCCACGGGTAATCGTTAAGCAGGTTTTGATCCGTGGATTTCCGAATGGGGCAACCCAATGCGAGTTATGTCGCATTATCTCCTTGCTGAATATATAGGCTAGGAGAAGCTAACCGGGAGAACTGAACCATCTTAGTACCCCGAGGAAGATAAACCAAATCGGGATTCCCTGAGTAGCGGCGAGCGAAAGGGGAACAGCCTAAACCGTATGTGTGTATAAGGTTCCAGCCGTTGCACATACGGTGTTGTGGGTCACTCTTGTCGAACTGGAAATAGACTAGGAGTTACAAATGCGGTACCTAGTAGAACCTTTTGGAAAATTGGACCATAGCGGGTGATAGTCCCGTATACGAAAGGTAACCGCACTCCGATGAGTGTACCCAAGTAAGGCCGGACACGTGAAACCCGGTCTGAATCTGGGAGGACCACCTTCCAAGGCTAAATACTACCCAGCGACCGATAGCGAACCAGTACCGTGAGGGAAAGGTGAAAAGAACCCCGGAAGGGGAGTGAAATAGTACCTGAAACCGTGTGCCTACAAGGTGTAGGAGCGGCTTTATGCCGTTACTGCGTGCCTTTTGTAGAATGAGTCGGCGAGTTACCGTTAGGAGCAAGGTTAAGTCTGAGAGGACGAAGCCGTAGCGAAAGCGAGTCTGAATAGGGCGATTAAGTTTCTGGCGGTAGACGCGAAACCTGGTGACCTAGCCATGAGCAGGCTGAAACGACCGTAAAAGGTCATGGAGGGCCGAACCCACGAATGATGCAGAATTCGGGGATGACTTGTGGCTAGCGGTGAAAAGCCAATCGAACCAGGAGATAGCTCGTTCTCCCCGAAATAGCTTTAGGGCTAGCCTCGTGTTAGTAAGTTTTGGTTGTAGAGCACTGATTGAGCTAGGGGGCTTACCAGCTTACCAATCTCAGCCAAACTCCGAATGCCATTACTCGTATCACGGGAGTCAGACTGCGGGGGCTAAGCTCCGTGGTCGAGAGGGAAACAGCCCAGATCGACAGCTAAGGTCCCAAAATCCATACTAAGTGGGAAACGTTGTGGGATTACCCAGACAGCCAGGAGGTTGGCTTAGAAGCAGCCATTCCTTTAAAGAGTGCGTAACAGCTCACTGGTCAAGTGATCCTGCGCGGAAAATGTAACGGGGCTCAAGTATGGTACCGAAGCTTCGAATCCGAAAGGATGGTAGGGGAGCATTCCATGTTAGGTCGAAGGTGGTCCGTGAGGGCTGCTGGACGAAATGGAAGTGAGCATGCCGACATGAGTAGCGTTAAAACGGGTGAGAAACCCGTTCGCCGTAAGCCTAAGGTTTCCAGGGGAAGGTTAATCCTCCCTGGGTTAGTCGGCCACTAAGGCGAGGCTGAAAAGCGTAGTCGATGTGTAGCAGGTCAAATATTCCTGCACCAGCGACGTGTGTTTGAGTGATGGAGTGACGCAGTAGGATACACCAGCCACCCGACGGATGTGGTGGTTTAAACCTGTAGGGGGATCGCCCAGGCAAATCCGGGTGATCATATTCCCTGAGGGGTGATGACGATTGGCTAACGCCTATCAAGTGGTCAAGTCCACACTGCCAGGAAAAACTTCTAGCGAGCACGTCACTGACCGTACCGCAAACCGACACTGGTAGGCAGGGAGAGCATCCTAAGGCGCTCGAGAGAACTCTGGTTAAGGAACTCGGCAAAATGACCCCGTAACTTCGGGAGAAGGGGTGTTCCTTATTGTCAAGGCCTTCACGGCTGGAAGCGATAGGGAGCCACAGGAAAGTGGTCCAGGCGACTGTTTACTAAAAACACAGGTCTCTGCTAAGGTGTAAACCGATGTATAGGGACTGACGCCTGCCCGGTGCCGGAAGGTTAAGAGGAGGGGATAGAGGAAGTTTACTTTCTCGAAGCACTGAATCGAAGCCCTGGTAAACGGCGGCCGTAACTATAACGGACCTAAGGTAGCGAAATTCCTTGTCGGGTAAGCTCAGACCCGCACGAATGGCGTAACGACTTGGACACTGTCTCATCCAGAGACTCGGCGAAATTTTAATACCGGTGAAGAATACGGTTACCCGCTACTG
>JAIOSI010000208.1 GCA_021107695.1 bacterium | reverse complement strand
CGGTACTGTGATGCAACGCACCGCGTTGCCAGCTTGAAGCTAGCTGCCCTTCGTCCCGACCCTCTCCGAATAAAGCGACCAACGGGAGCAGATGCGCGGGAATGAGTATCAATCAAACGATATGGTTGGTCGCGAATCTATGTGCAGCTTTAAGCTGCCTAGCGCATGGAGAAGGTTATCTGGGCGGATAGCTCGAAGAAGGAGGCATCAACTTCACTGGGCAGGGGGACACGATCGTCGTCCAGTGTGATGTCTTCGTACTTGCCGGTGAACTGGTAACCGGTAGAGAGACCGACCCAGGTGATGCTGTTGACTTGGAACTCCGCTTTTAGGCTGGCGTGGATACCCTGCGCTCCGAGGAAGCCGATGGAGAGGCTGTCGGAGAGGGAGGAATCGAAGGTATAGCCGATGCCCGGGCGTAGCCGGAAGCCCTCATTCAGGGGGATAATACCGTACAGATCCACCGAGAGTGAGGAGTTAGCCATCGGGATTTCCGTGGTCGTGCCATCGGTGTTCTCTATCTCCCAGAAGAAGCTGGAGTAGGTCAGCTCCGCCCGTACGCCGAGGAGGTTAAAGGCGGAGAAGCCAAGCTCCAGATTGCCCAGCCACTTGATGCCAGTGGTGTCTTCGGGGAGGGTATCGGAGAAGGTGTTGAGGATGCCAACGCCTATGCCAAGGTCTAGTCCGAAGCCGCCGAGCTTGTCTTTGGCGAGCAGCGGGGTAGTCAGGCAGAGGATGAGGATAATGAGCAGGGTCTTTTTCAAAAGTCATTCCTGGTTTGAGGTTGCTCTTACTAAGACGCTGATTGAGTAAACATAGTTTCAGCAACGCAGTGCATTGCATCACGCTACTGGGCTTCGGTCAGAAAATCTTCTGATACCAGAACATCAATACTAAACAACATCATTGCTTATTCACAGCGGGAACTAAAGTCCCCGCCCTACTTCAAGCTGGCTGCCCCTCACCCCGACCCTCTCCCCAGAGGGGAGAGGGAGAAAAGGAAGCGACCAGAAACACCGGACGAAAGTAACGGTTATTCGCGTGGCTAAAAGCTCCAGCGGATGAGGTTGGCTCCCCAGGTGAAACCGGCACCAAAGGTGGTGGTGAGGACGAGATCGCCTTTCTTCAGGCGACCTTCTTTGACGGCATCGGCCAGGCAGATGGGGATAGTGGCTGAAGAGGTATTTGCCATCTTGGCGATGTTGATGACGGTTTTTTCGGCAGGGATTTTGAGGCGTTTGCGGACGGCTTCCATGATGCGGATGTTCGCCTGGTGGGGAACGAGGAGGTCAACATCGTTGCTGGTGTAGCCCGCCTGCTCGATGACGGACTTGGCAGCTTCGACCATCCCGCGCACGGCGTTTTTGTAAACCTCTTGCCCGTCCATGTGGACGTAGTGCATCCGCTTCTCGACGGTCTCTCTGGTAGCAGGGTTACGGGTTCCGCCGCCGGGCTGGATGAGGAACTCGCCTCCGGCACCGTTGGATTTGAGGAAGTGGGCGAGGAGGCCTTCGCCCTCGGCAACGGGAGCGAGGACAGCGGCTCCGGCACCATCGCCGAAGAGAACGCAGGTGTTGCGGTCAGTAAAGTCGGAGATTCTGGTGAGCAGCTCCACGCCGATGACAAGGACGTTCTTCATCAGCCCGCTGCGGATCATTCCGTCGCCAACGGTGAGTCCGGTAACGAAGGCGGCGCAGGCGGCTTCGAGGTCGAAGCCAACGGCATTCTTCGCGCCCAGCCGATGCGCCACCAGAGCGGCGGTCGCAGGGAAGGCGTAGTCGGGACCAACGGTGCCGACGATGATCATATCAAGCTCTTCGGGTTTAATGCCGGACATCTCCAGAGCCTCTTTAGCGGCATTGTAAGAGAGATCGCTGGTCGCCTCATCGTCAGCGGCGATATGGCGTTCCTCAATTCCGGTACGGGTGCGAATCCACTCGTCGGAGGTGTCAACGATCTTTTCGAGGTCGAAGTTGGTGAGGATCTTTTCGGGGAGGTAAGAGCCAACCCCGACAATACCCGAATGTGTTCCCATGAGAGATTTTTGCATAAGTACCTTCGCAGTGTACGTCCGGCTTGGATGAAACGATAGACGGTTTTGTAACTGTCGGTATTTGTTGCGGTTACGAGAAGAACGGTTATTCGCCGTTCCGGCTCATCTGTTCGGCGATTCGCTGGTTGACTCGCTCGTCCACCATTCGCCGTGCCATCAGGAAGGAGTTCATAATCGCCTCGGCATCGGAGCTGCCGTGGGCGATGATGCTGACTCCGTTGACCCCGATCAGCGGAGCACCGCCAACGGAGTTTGGATGAGCTACGGAACGGAAGTGTCGGAAGGCCGGCTTCATCATCAGCCCGCCCAGGGTAACCAGGGGTTTGCGACGCATCCCCTCGCGGAGGTGATGCACCACCCAGCGGGAGGCGGATTCGGAGAACTTGAGGAGGATATTGCCGAGGAAGCCGTCGCAGACCATCACGTCGGCTCCGCCGGTATAAACCTCGCTGCCCTCGGTCATGCCGACGAAGTTAATCCCCTCGGTTTTTTCGAGGAGCTTGTGTGCCTCGACGACCAGTTCGTTGCCCTTGGTCGCTTCTTCACCGATGGAGACCAGCCCGACACGGGGGTTCTCTACCCCATAAACGTGCTGGATAAAAAGGCTGCCCATGATGGCAAAGCCGACCAGATGGCTTGGCGTGTTCTGGGAGTTGGCTCCGGCGTCGAGGAGCGCGCCCCAGCCGTGGGTGCAGGGAATCGCCACGGTGATTGCCGGACGCTGCACACCGGGGATGCGCCCCAGGTGGAGAATCGAGCTGGCGACCTGGGCTCCGGTGGAACCAGCGGAAACCAGCCCTGCTGCTTCACCGCTTCTGACCAGACGGGTCGCCACGGCGATGGAAGCATCTTTCTTTCGGCGCAGGGCGTAGGCGGGAGATTCGTCCATTGCCACGGTCTGGGCGGCGTGGACTACTCGAAAGCCGTTTTCTGCTAATCCCTGACGAGCCAGCTCCGCCCGCAGTTCGTCTTCATGCCCAACGAGGATGATATCCTCAATCCCTCGCTGGCGAGCCAGCTCGGCTCCGGCGATGGTTGCCGCCGGGGCGTTGTCTCCCCCCATTACGTCGAGGGCGATGGCTCTGCTGGAGGTTTTTGGGGACATTGGTTGCAAGAAACCGTCCCTCCGCCGCTCTCGTTCTCAAGAAAGCAAGAGACCAGACGATGGCAGGGAGTTTTTGAGGGAATTGGACAGACACATCGGTCTGCCCCTGCAAAACCTTAGCGGTACTCTATCATCTACCGCTCATCCAGCTTATCAAGGTCGGGCGAACACAAGGTTCGCCCCTACAGAAGCGACAGACCGTGGCTGCTGACGTAAAACGTCTTGCAACTTCATCGTGAAGCTGTGGTGCAGCGCACTGCGCCCGACCCACAGCCTTACCCACACGAAGCGACCAACGGGAGCGTGTACGCGGGGATAGATATTATCCGTCGTTATCGAACAGCCACGAGTCTATGTGCAGCTTTAAGCTGCCTAGTCTTCTTGTTTGACGGGGATGATGATCTGACGGCCTTTGTAATGTCCGCAGGCGACGCAGATACGGTGGGGCAGCTTTGCCTCGCCACAGCTGGGGCAGGTGCTGAGGGTGGGAACTTTGAGGCTGTTGACCCAGTGGGCGCGACGGGAGTCTCGGCGGGAGCGAGACATTCTTCTTTTCGGAACGGCCATGTTTCTCCTAAGTGCTTAAAGCATAGTGAAATCGTTAATCCTCAGGGTGAGGAGGTAGATAATCAGTTTATACAGTTCCGGTCTCTTTGGTTGATACTATTTCTTTGGTATCGCGGGCGATGACCAGCTCTTCGTTGGTGGGAATCACCCAAACGGAGACTGTGGAATCTGCGGTGGAGACTCGCCCCTCGTAGCCGGAGCCGGGGTGGGCATCGTCGTCGTTTACCTTCTTGTCCATCTTAACGCCGAGATAGCCGAGGGGAGCCATCACCAGTTCGCGGGTGATGGGAGAGTTCTCGCCAACTCCGGCGGTGAAGATTACGGCATCGAGTCCGCCCATTGCGGCGGAGTAGGCACCGACGTACTTACGGATGCGGTAGCAGTACATCTCCAGAATGTCCACGCAGAGCGGATCGCCCTCGAAGTAGCCATCCTCGATGTCGCGCATGTCGATGTATCTACCGCTGGAGAGTCCCTTCACGCCGGACTCTCGGTTGAGCAGGCTGTCGAGTTCGTCCGGGGAGATGTTCTCGTTCTTCTGGATGAAAACCGGAATCGCCGGGTCAATATCACCGCAGCGACTGCCCATCACCAAGCCTTCCAATGGTGTAAAGCCCATCGAGGTATCCACGCTCTTGCCGCCATCTATCGCCGCCACCGAGGCTCCGTTGCCCAGGTGAACGGTGATGATCTTCATCTCTTCGATGGGTCGTCCGTCGAGGTCGGCACAGCGCGCGGAGATGTATTTATGGCTGGTTCCGTGGAAGCCGTAACGCCGCAGGCGGTACTTGTCGTAGAGCCACATCGGCAGCGGATAGAGGTACGCCATCTTCGGCATGGTCTGGTGGAAGGCGGTGTCGAAGACTCCCACCTGGGGAACATCGGGGAGGATTTCGTTGATCGCGTCGATCCCCAGCAGGTTTGCCGGATTGTGCAGCGGAGCCAGGGGGATGTTCTCTACCAGGCTCTGATAAACCGCCTCGGTGATCGCCATGGACGAGGAGAACTTCTCGCCGCCATGCACCACGCGATGCCCGACGGAGTCTATCTCGTCGAGGGACTTGATGACCCCGTTTTCGCCGTCGATGAGCAGGTCGAGGATAAAGGCAATCGCCTGATTATGATCCTCGATGCCCTCCGGCTGGAGCTTGAGCTTGTCTTGACCAGGACGGGAATACTTCAGTACCGCCTGTCCGGCACCGATGCGCTCGAAGAGTCCCTTGGCGATGACATCCTCGGTGTCCATGTTGAGGAGCTGGAACTTGACCGATGAGCTACCACAGTTGAGAACCAGGACGACCATTGCCACCTCTTTTGGGCTTCTGTTGCCTAAACGATAGGGGCGGTAGAGTAGCACACCACAACTGCAATCGTCAAGCTGGCTGACGGTCGCTACTCCTCAATCTTTGCCAGTGAATAGCTGCCGGAGATGTCGCCATCGGGGTCGTAATAGACAATCTCGCCAATTAGCCGTTCGTTGGCGAGCTGCCCATTCATCTGGACGGTCGCGCCACTGAAGGAGAAGCTCCCGCCAATGTAGCTTGCTCGCCCGCTGAAGAAACCAGCCAGAACGCCGTCGTAGCCCTCTGCTTCGCCGTTGGCGGCGATTGTGAGGTCGAGGAAGCCGCTGCCCGAACCGGAGTAGCTGACCGTGCCGCGCCAGTCTCCAGCCAGCTCGCTGATGCGTTCCTCACCACCACCTGTTGTCGTCTGGCAACCGATGACCAGCAGGCTCAGGGTAAAAAGGGCAATCAGGCTAAGGTCGAATCTTCTGTTCATCGCTACCTCACGTGCTACACAATTCCAAGTCAGCCTTCAGTTTACCCGCTGGTTGGCAGAAGAGCAAGAGTTCAGTACGTTAGTCATTCTCATGTCTTTCTCCTTCCCCCAAGGGGGGAAGGTCGGGAAGGGGGGCTATCGCTAATGGGATACGTTTTTTTGTAATCACCAAATGGTAACGATTTTGCTCACGCAATCTCCCCGTCGCAGAATTAATATTTGCTGAGAATAGCCCCCCTCCCTTAATCCCTCCCCCCATGGGGGGGGATTGAAGCACATACTAAAAGGGCGGATATGGCATCCGCCCTTTGTCATACAGTGTAGCTAACTGCGATGTTTACACCAGGTTACATGGTCTTGATCTGTCCCCAGGTGGTTTCTTCGATGTTGGTACCACTGTCGCTGGTGGTCCAGTCGCTGAGGTCAGTAAAGTTATCTGTAAAGACACCAGTTCCTAGAGTAACATAGTAACCGAAGATGGCGTGGTCGCGACCAGCGAAGTCTTCGAAATTGCTGTCGAAGTCAGCGGTAACTGCGGATGCCTGATAGATACTGACCCAGGGGGAGAAGGTTTCGCAGTTGAAGGTAAAGCTACCGTTACCGTCGGAATCGGCCTGCCAGTTCTGGCCAGCCATGGCTCCACCTGCGCGGTCGACGTCCAGCTCCCAGAGTCCGCTTTCGCCATTCTGATCCTGATCCCAGCCAGCAGCCTCAAAGTCTTCGCTAATCACATCGGTACCATCGGCATCGAGGACTACGTTATCAATAGCCCAGTACCAATCCCAACCACCATCGGTATAGTGAAAGGAGAGGCAGGCGAGACCGTTGCTAGCCATACCAGTAACATCATGGCTCTCGTGGGTGAAACCTTGGTCCGAGTTCCAGTCGAAGATGTTGGTGTAGGTACCGTCGCCGTTGTTAACACCGTAAACCTGGAAGACGGTCATCTTGAAACCAGCGGCGAAACCGGTGGCATCGGAGACCCAGTTGAAGTTAATCGTCAGATTACTGATGGAGGCGGGGACGAGCTTCGTGATCACGGTGGCACCTGCGGCATCGGCGAACTGAACATCGCCCACACCACCGTTCAGCTCCATGGTGCAGTAGTCGTTGGCGTCGGCAGCAACCTGGGTGTAGTTTACGTAAATCGCCGCACCGTCGAAACCGGTGAGGTCAATGGTGGTGCCGGAGTAGGTCAGGTCGGCATCGTCGTTGGAGCCATAGACGGCCTCGCCGTCACGGACACATTCAACAGACCCGCCACCGCCGAGCTGCCAGTGGGCGTTGTGCTCAGTCGGGGGAGTAACGCTGTTGCTCAGCGAGGTAGAGTTTGAGAGGCTGCTGAAGTTGGCGGCAAAAGCAACCGCAACCAGTAGCGTCAGCATGAGAACTAATTTCTTCATGGTTCTCCTTGTGCAGGGGTGAATAGAAAGTAAGGGAACGCAAGGGGGCATCAAGCCCCTCAGACGAAACTATATACGGTATCTCGGAAATTGTCAAGTTATTTGTTAAAATAATCTGAGTTTTTTTACAGCCTTGTCAAACCGACCAGCCGTGTACTACTGTCTCTGCATATGACTGCCCGGAGGAACAGATGCCCATTACCGTTAAAGAACTTTATGAGAAAAACCAGGAGAAGCTAATTCTTCGCCTGGTCGGGGATTTAGCGTTCCTGGAGCGGGAGATCGCCCGTCCGGAGATAGAACGCCCCGGTCTGGGGCTTGCCGGTTACTTTGACTACTTCCCCCCCGGTCGCGCCCAGGTCATCGGTCATACCGAGTCGTCGTTCATCAACACGCTGGATGACTCCCGCCGCCGGGAGATTCTGACCCACCTGGCAACCCGCTGCGAGGTTCCCTTCTTTGTCATTACACGGGGCTTCGAGCCACCAGATGAGCTGGCGAAAGCCTGCGCCGAGGCGAAAATCCCCATCCTGCTCACGGCGGAGTTCACCCCCTGTACGGTCTCCACATTGGGCTATTACCTCCTCAACGCCCTGGCTCCGGTTAAGACCTGCCACGGCGTGATGATGGACATTCGCGGCGTGGGGGTGCTGATTCTGGGAATCCCCGGCATCGGCAAGAGCGAGGCGGCACTGGACCTCATCCGCCGGGGGCATCGCCTGGTTGCCGACGACGTCGTCCTGGTGCGGGTTCATCAGAACTCAGTCCTCATCGCCCGCAGCCCGGAGCAGTCTCATGGCTATATGGAGATTCGCGGACTGGGCATCATCAGTATCCCCCGGCTCTACGGAGCCAACTCCGTTCGCGACCAGAAGCGCATCGAGCTGGTTGTGGATATCGAGAAGTGGAATGAAAATCAAAACTACGAGCGCGTCGGGCTGATTACCGACTACTGGGACACCCTCGGCGTGAGGATTCCCAAGACGACCATCCCGGCACAGCCCGGCAAGAGCATCTCCAGCATCGTCGAGCTTGCCGCCGCCCAGCATCTCCTCCGACGGCGGGGCTATCACTCCGCCCAGGAGTTTCAGCAAAACCTCCTCCGACGACTCAACGATTCACCCATAGAGCCGGAGCAGACGCCCTACATTGACCTCAACGACGACCTGCGAGATTTAGAGTGATCGTCTCCACGAGGTGTACGAGACAAGGGGCGACCGCCCCTTGAGGAACTGGAATATTCTGCAATTCCACAAGGGGTTAAAACCCCTTGTCATTAAGGCTGTTACATGAAATCAAGCCACTTCATCACTCTTCTATTGCTTCTTCTGTTGCTTGCCTGCGGTGAAGAAGAAGCCCCCTGGCAGGTCGCCTTCGAGGAACTCTCCACCGCTCTGGCAGAAGCCGATCCCACCGCTACTAACGAGTACCTGACCGGGGGCAAGCTGGAGGAGCTGGGCGATTATCTCGCCCTGAGTGAAGGTCTGGAGGCGACCGGGGACTGGGTAAGCGAGGGTGAACTGCGCCTGCTGCCGGTGCTGGCTCCGGGCAGACCGGGGTTGACGCTGGTCTGGCGAGAGGTCGAAGGCGACTGGCTCCTCGATACCGCCCTGACTCTGGAGGCGACCCGGGCTTCCGCCCTCAACGCCATCTTTGCACAGTGAGTGACTCCCGCCGACAGCTTGGTAACCGGGGCGAGGAGCTGGCGGCAAAGGAGTACGAGGCTCTGGGCTGGCAGGTGTTTCATCGCAACTGGCACCCAAAGGGGCTGGAGCTGCGCGGCGAGCTTGACCTGATCGTGGCAAAGGGCAGCCTGCTGGCGGTGGTCGAGGTGAAGACCCTGCGGCGGAGCGGCTCTTTTGGTACCCCTCGTGATCAGGTAACCAACGCAAAGCAGCGGCAGATAAAAAAGCTGACCGAGGCTCTGCTGGTCAGCTTTCCGGAGCTGCGGAGCTACTTCGTCCGCTTCGATGTCGCCGCCATCCTCTGGTCAAAGGGCGGCAAGCCAGAACTGACGATCATGGAGGATGCGTTTAGGTAGGATTAATTTCTTATCTTCTGCCATATTTGATCATTCGCTTGTTGAATCATCCTATTCAACCTACCCCAGTTTCTCCTACTCTGTCTTTTAATTTTATCTTTTTCCATAATCTTTATATCGGCTGTATTCATTATTGTGTTTGAGTTCCTAAGATATACAGGAAAACTCTCCTTTGTACTGAGATGACTATACCTTCTATACTATTTCTTTTTAAAAATTCTTGTGTATTCACCACGTCGGGCAGCACTTCTTGCGACATTTGCAGCTTGACGAACGCCCTTTTTCATTTTTTGGTGGAATCGTGAAAATGTGCTGGATCGTATCAGTGCATTTCTTCCATCGTATGTAAAACCTAGATACTGTATCGGCTTATCCGCATACTGCTTATTATTACTATCAACATGAAAGTGTGAGCGGGTGGTTTTGCTCGTGCTTAAGTCAAGACCATATTCGTTCAACAGTGAGGACGTGTATTTTTCAGCATACGTGGCAATGTTAGGAGGACAAATCAGAAGAATGTCGTCGCTATAACGGAAATATGTTATATCGTGAACTTTGGCGTACTCATAAACTCTCTCATCAAACTCAATCATGTATATGTTAGATAACAAAGCACTTATCGGGGAGCCTTGTGGTATACCAACGCCATTGATATTTGTCCTAACTAAACCATTCCCTCTAATATATTCTCTAAATTGCTTAGATGAACAGTATGACTCCCATCTTTCACGCTCAAGTATATCACTGAAATTTTTGAGGCAATCTAGATCTACGTGTGAGTATCGTGTTATTGATTTATAAATCGCATAGTGATCTGCGGATAACTTTTCTACTCCTTGCACACGACACCAAAACTTTTTTAACAAAGAATGATTTATGTTGTCAAAGAAACCGCTGACATCAAGGGCAATTACCGAACATTCTCCCTTGATTTTGATAGCTCGAAAAGCATCCCGTGCAAAATGGATGTTACATTTTCTTTCTTCGAACCTGCGATATGCAAGCACAGATTTATTGAAATCATTCTTTGCGAGAAACACTTCATAATTTTTATTGAGTAGAAAAGCGTAGTACGCATAAATATGAGAATCCAGGTGAGATGCATACGAGATTGGTCGCTTCTTTTTCCCAACCTTACATTTCTCTTTTTTATAACGTTTCGTTTCTATTATTGTACTTATAAACGGCAGAAAACTGTGCCGATAGATATTATTAGGGTTTGCAACATAGTCGGTTAATTTTTCCTTACTGTTCCCTTCAGTCCTTATTTTGCTATCTTCTTTGAGGGGATAATCAAAGTGTCGATAATTTCTTTCCCGAAACCAATCCATGCAACCTCCAGAGCATAGCAAACTCGGAGAGCGGGCTGTCGAAACACACATGCTCACCGAGGAAGACTGAATGCTAATATACATCCATTTTCATCGTCATTTCTGACGCAGACGGACTAGAAACACTATAT